>NZ_AMXB01000026.1:0-69044 GCF_000310125.2 Thauera sp. 27 | reverse complement strand
CCCGCAACCCGAACCCCCCCCCGCCCGTGGTCAAGAAGCCGCCCCCGCCCAAGCCGGTGGTCAAGCGCCCGCCCCCGCAGACGGTCACGGAGTCACCCACCGCACTCAGCGCACCTGAAGAAGCGCCTCCGGCACCGCCTGCGCCCGCACAGGCCGCAGTGGCCGAGTCGCAGGCGCCACCGCCCGCTCCGGCAGCAGCGCCCGCAGCCGCATCGGCGGCGGCAGCACCGGTGACGGCCGCCCGCTTCGATGCCGCCTACCTGAACAACCCGCCACCGGCTTATCCGATGGCATCGCGTCGCCTGCGCGAAGAAGGCCAGGTAACCCTGCGCGTACTGGTGCAGCCGGATGGCAAGGCGAGCCAGGTCGAGATCCGCACCAGTTCGGGCTCGGACCGGCTCGACCGTGCCGCACGCGAACAGGTTGCACGATGGACCTTCGAGCCTGCCCGCCAGGGTGGCCGCAAGATCGAATCCTGGGTCCTGGTGCCCGTCGTCTTCAAACTCAAAGGAAACTGATATGGACAGTTCGCAGGCCTTCGGCCTCGCCCACCTGTGGGCGCAATCCGACCTCATCATCCGCGCCGTGGGCCTGATCCTGCTGCTGATGTCGATCACCAGCTGGTACCTGATCGTGGTCCGCGCACTGCGCCAGATGCGCGCACGCCGCCACGGCGGTGCGATCGAGGCGTTCTGGGCCGCGCCCAATCTCGAAGCGGGTCTCAAGCGCCTCAACGAGCAGGCCCCGGGCTCCCCGTTCGAGGCCCTCGCCGAACAGGGCGCCGCAGCTGCCCAGCACGTCCGCCGCCATACGCACAAGGAGACGCTGGGCGGCACGCTCGATGCCGACGAGGTGATCACGCGCGCGCTGCGCAAGTCGATCGCACTATCGACAGCAGCGCTCGAGGCGGGGCTCACGGTGCTCGCCTCGATCGGCTCGACCGCACCCTTCATCGGCCTGTTCGGCACCGTGTGGGGTATCTACCACGCACTCGTCAACATCAGCGCCTCCGGCATGGCCACCCTGGACAAGGTTGCCGGCCCGGTCGGCGAAGCGCTCATCATGACCGCCTTCGGCCTGTTCGTTGCGATCCCGGCAGTGCTCGCCTATAACGCCATCACGCGTGCGAACCGGGTGGAGCTGTCCGAGCTCGACGCCTTCGCCCACGACCTGCATGCCGCCTTCTCGACCGGCTCGCGCATCGCCGCGGTGAGCGCCCGCCAAGGCCAGCCCGAGGCGGCCTCACGCGCCTCGAGCCTGAACCCGGCACCGAACCACGGAGCTGCATGATGGCCTTCGGCGGATTCAGCCAGGGGGACAACCGTCCGCTGCAGAGCGAGATCAACATGGTCCCGCTCATCGACGTCATGCTCGTGCTGCTGATCGTGTTCATGATCACCGCGCCCTTGCTGACGCACTCGGTCAAGATCGATCTGCCGCAGGCGTCGAGCGCACCGACCGATCAGAAGCCCGAGACCGTGGCGCTTTCGCTCGATGGCGAAGGACGCATCTTCTGGAACAACGACGAGATCGACCCGTTCACCCTGCCCGAGCGTCTGGCTGCCACAGCAGCGCAGACTCCGCAGCCCGAACTGCATCTGCGTGCCGACCGCAATACGCGCTATGAGTCGATCGCCGACGTGATGTCGAAGGCGCGCAGCGCTGGCGTCGAGAAAATGGGCTTCGTGACCCTGCCGGAGCATTGAGGACCGTGCGGGGCGAGCAGCCCCGCACAACGAAACCGGGGGCGCTGCATTACTGCAGCGCCCCCGGTTTTTCTGAAGCAAGCGGCCGCGTTGCGCTCAAACGCTGCGGTTGCGCACCCTGACGATGACATCAACCTCTTCCAGCTCCACGCCAGCTGGCAGGCGCGGCGCGCCGATCACCTCGATCTCGTCGGCGGCGAGGTCGCGCACCTCGCCGGTATCCATGTTGTAGAGGTGAAAATGCGGTGTGGTGGTGGAGTCGTACACGATGCGCTGCGGATCAACGAACAATTCGCGTACGAGGTGCTTCTCGGTGAACAGCCGCAAGGTGTTGTACACCGTGGCGCGCGAAACATCGGGCGCAGTGGCCTTGACAGTGGCCCATATCTGGTCGGCCGACATGTGCACCGGTGCCGAAAACAGCACGCGTGCAATCTCGATCCGCTGCTGGGTGACGGGGACACCAGCCTTGCGCAGGCAGGCGATGGCATCGTCGGTGGTGTATGCGTTCATGGGCTATCCAGGGCATGGCGCGCAAAAAAGCGTGCTATGCAGCAAATTCATTGACGATGGAATCGTGAACGGCTTCCCGGGTAAACGTCAACAGGCGTACGTACCCTGCGGCACGCACGCCTGCGAAGCAATCGGCAGCCAGTCACACAGCACTGGCTGCCAGAGCCCTCTCCCACGCTTACTTGAAGGGATCCGGACGCGGCGTTGCGTTGCTCGACGGCGGCAGGATCGGCATGGTGAGTTGCGGCTGGTCACCGGTCATCGTCTTCAGGAAGGCGACGATCTTGCCGATTTCGTCGTCACTATAGGTGCGTCCGAGCTGCAGGCGGCCCATGATATCCACCGCCTGCTCCAGCGTGGCAGCTTCACCGTCATGGAAGTAGGGGTAGGTCATTTCGACGTTGCGCAGCGTCGGCACCTTGAAGTTGAAGCGGTCCGCATCAACCCCAGTGACTGCCGAACGCCCTTCGGCCGGCGAAGTCGACTGGTACGGCTCGACCAGGCCCATGCGCTGGAACGAGGTACCACCGGCAGCAGGGCCGTTGTGGCAAGCCACGCAGCCGCTTTCCTTGAACAGCGTGTAGCCGGCGAGTTCCTTGGCGTCGAGCGCCTTGTCGTCGCCCTTGAGCCACTTGTCGAAGCGCGAGTTCGGCGTGACGAGGGTCTCCTCGAAGGCCGCGATCGCACTGGTCACCATGTCCATGTCGATCTGTTCCTTGCCGAACACACCCTTGAACTCGGCAACGTAGCCCGGAATCGACTGCAGCACGTCGAGCGCCAGCGTATGCGGCATGTTCATCTCGACATCGGCCTGGATCGGGCCACCAGCCTGCTCCTGCAGGTTTGCGGCACGACCGTCCCAGAACTGGGCGATGGCAAGGCTGGAGTTGAGAACGGTCGGCGAGTTCACCGGACCTGCCTTCCAACCATGGCCGATCGAGGTCTTGAGGTTGTCGGTACCACCGCGCGACAGGTTGTGACAGGTATTGCAGGAGATGATGCCGGACATCGACAGGCGGGGTTCGAACCACAGCTTCTTGCCCAGTTCGACCTTGGCGGGGTTCTCGACCTTGGCGGGTTGGATCGGCTGGATCGGCTCATCACGGACCGTTGCAGCCCATGCGCTGCCCGCAACCATCATCGCCACCGCCACACTCATCGTCTTCAGCTTGAACATCTTGCTTCTCCTTGACTTGCCATTCGAACCGTTCGCTGGAAGCCGGGATAACAAACCATCGGGCTTGTTGTCTTTTAGACGGCGTCCAGATATTGGCGCCCATTAGACGCCTGGCTGACGCACCCGATCTTGACTTTAGTCAAGCTTTCTTCCGATGAACCAAGTCGGCGTCCATAGGTCGGTTCAGCCTGCACGGGCTTCAATCCGATACAAAGACGCTGTGGCCGCTCCGTTATGCTGCAAACGTCCTGACACGCTCGTTCCCGTGCGCTGTCGCCAACTGCCAAGACTCGCAATGCAGAACTCCAACGCTCTTCCCAAGCCCCGCACAACCGGTCGCCGTACCGTCCTGGCGGCGCTCACGATCTCCGCAGCACTTGTCGTCGGCGCATGGCTCGCCTGGCCAAAGCTTTTCGGCGAGCGCGATCCGCTCGCGCAATACCAGCTCGCAACCGTCCAGCGCGGCACGGTCGAGGACGTGGTCACCGCCACCGGGACCCTGCAACCGCGCGACTACGTGGATGTGGGGGCACAGGTTTCAGGTCAGCTCGAGAGGATCCACGTCGAGGTCGGCAGCGAGGTCAAGGAGGGCGATCTTCTCGCTCAGATCGACCCGACGGTCTACCTCGCACGGGTCGATGCGTCACGCGCACAGTTGCGCAACCTGCGCGCCCAGCTGAAGGACCGCGAGGCTCAGCTCGCGCTCGCCCACATCCAGCTGCGCCGACAACGTGCATTGATGGCCGAAGACGCGAGCACCCAGGAAAACCTGCAGACCGCCGAGGCCTCGGCGAAATCGGCCGAGGCCCAGCTCGAGGCCTTGCGGGCGCAGATCGAACAGATCGAATCCACCCTGCGCGCGGACGAAGCCAACCTCCAGTACGCCCGCATCCTGTCGCCGATGGCAGGAACGGTGGTCTCGATCACCGCACGCCAGGGCCAGACCCTCAATACCAACCAGCAGGCGCCGGTCGTGATGCGCATCGCCGACCTGAGCACGATGACGGTTCAGACTCAGGTCTCCGAGGCCGACATCAGTCGCCTCAAGCTCGGCATGGAGGCCTACTTCACTACCTTGGGCGGCGCCGGCAAGCGCTGGTACGGAAGGCTGGAGAAGATCGAGCCAACGCCGACGGTGACCAACAATGTCGTGCTCTACAACGCGCTCTTCGACGTGCCCAACCCCGACGGCAAACTGATGACGCAGATGACCGCCCAGGTCTTCTTCGTCGTTGCACAGGCCAAGGATGCGCTGCTGATCCCGATGGCAGCGCTCTCGCAGGGCGCGGTGCGCACGCCGCAGCCCGGCAGTGCAAGCACGTCGACGGCACCCGGCGCCACGCCTGGCAACGCCCGCGCTGACGGCCAGGGGCGGCGACCAGGCGGCCGCGACTCGGCCTCCATGGCGGGTACGCGTACGCTGAGGGTCGTCGGCGAGCGCGGCACGCTTGAAGAACGCAGCGTCGAGATCGGCGTCACCAACCGTGTCCAGGCTCAGGTGCTGAGCGGCGTACGAGAGGGCGAGCGCGTGGTCTCGGGCATCGTGAGCGGCGCTGCCGCAGGCAACCGTCCGCCGATGACGCCGCGGCTATGAAAGTCGAACAGCTCCCGCCGCCGGCGTCGGCCCCCTTGCCCGCGACCGCCACGACACCGCTGATCGCACTCTCTGGGGTTACGCGCAGCTTCGTCACCGGCGAGGTCGAGACGCAGGTGCTGCACGGTATCGACCTCGAGATCTTCCCCGGCGAGTTCGTCGCCATCGTCGGCGCGTCGGGCTCGGGCAAGTCGACGCTGATGAACATCCTCGGCTGCCTCGATCGACCCAGTGGCGGCACCTATCGCTTCATGGGCGAGGACGTCGCCGGCTTCGACCGCGACGCGCTCGCACGCCTGCGCCGCGAGGCCTTCGGCTTCGTGTTCCAGAGCTACAACCTGATCGGCGGCGCCAGCGCGCGCGACAACGTCGAGGTGCCGGCGGTGTATTCGGGCATGCCGCCTGAGGAGCGCCACGCCCGTGCCGAGTCGCTGCTCGCCACCCTCGGCCTGGGCGAGCGCATCCACCACCGCCCCAGCCAGCTCTCCGGCGGCCAGCAGCAGCGCGTGTCGATTGCACGCGCGCTGATGAACGGCGGCCGCATCATACTTGCCGACGAGCCCACCGGCGCCCTCGACAGCAAGAGCGGTGCCGAGGTGATGAAGCTGCTGCGCGAGCTGTCCGCCGCCGGCCACACCATCATCCTGATCACCCACGAGCGCGAGGTCGCCGAGCAAGCGAGCCGCATCATCGAGATCCGCGACGGACGCATCGTCGGTGACCCCGGTCCGCGCCCGCCGCAGGGCGAGGAGCCCGACTTCGCCCCCCATGTGGACCGCACGTCACCGCTGTCGGACGTCGTCGAGGCCACCCGCACCGCGCTGCGCGCACTGCGCGCCAACCTGTTCCGCGCCATCCTCACCTTGCTCGGCATCGTCATCGGCGTGGCTTCGGTGATCGCCATGCTGGCAATCGGCGACGGCGCCAAACAGAAGGTGATCGACCAGGTCAGCGCGATGGGCACCAATCTGCTCACCGTGCGTCCCGGCGCGCCCAACACGCGCGGCCGCGACGCCCCGGCGACGCTGGTGATCGAGGACGTGCAGGCGATCGCCGAACTGCCCAACATCCTTGCCTCGGTCCCAGAGCAGGGCGGTACCATAACCATCCGCGCCGGCAACGTCGACCACCGCACCAGCGTCAACGGCACCTCGGCCGACTACGTGGTCGCGCGCACCTGGGTACCGGCCAGCGGCACCTTCTTCAGTGCCGAGGACGAGGCCCGCTACGCTACCGTGGCCGTACTCGGGCAGACCGTCGCCAATGCCTTGTTCCCGGCGGGCGACGCGGTAGGCGAGTTCGTGCTGGTCAACAACATCCCCTTCCAGGTCGTCGGCGTGATGTCGCCCAAGGGCGCCACGCCATGGGGGCAGGACCAGGACGACATCGTCTTCGTGCCCTACACCACGGGCAGCCTGCGCATCACAGGCCAGCGCTTCTTGCGCAACGTGACCGTCGCCGTGGAGGACGTCTCGCGCATCGACGAATCGCAGGCCGATGTGCACGCCCTGCTGCTCGCGCGGCACGGCGTCGAGGACTTCCAGATCCGCAACATGGCCTCGGTGATCGACACCGTGTCCGAGACGCAGAACACGCTCACCATCCTGCTCGGTACGGTGGCGGCGATTTCGTTGCTGGTGGGCGGCATCGGCGTCATGAACATCATGCTGGTGTCGGTCACCGAGCGCACACGCGAGATCGGCATCCGCATGGCCACCGGCGCACGCATGAAGAACATCCTGCAGCAGTTCCTGATCGAGGCGCTGGTGGTGTCCGCCGTCGGCGGGCTGATCGGCGTAGCGGTGGGCCTGGGCAGCGCGGCGATCATCGAGCGCTTCGGCACCGCTGTGCAATATTCGTTGACGCCGGTCGTACTCGCCTTCAGCTGCGCCTTCCTGACCGGCCTGATCTTCGGCTACCTGCCTGCACGCAAGGCAGCGCGCCTGGATCCGGTCGTCGCCCTCGCTTCCGAATGAACCCTCGCCGCCTTACGCACTCCCGCCTCGACACCGCAGGCCAGCCTGCGGCCAACCCCGTTAGCGCCCCCATGCAGCCCACCCGACGCAGCCTTCTTCTCCTCATTGCCGCCCTGTTCGCGACCGGTTGCGCGATCACCGAACCGATCGCCCGCCCGACGCTCTCCGTACCGGGCGCATGGTCTGAGCGCGCTACAGAAAGCGGCGACGCTGTCGCCACCGACTGGTGGCATGACTTCGGTGCTCCCGAGCTGGATGCGCTCATTACCGAGGCGATGTCCGCCGCCCCCGACCTGCGCATCCAGGCCGAGCGCGTCGTGCAGGCCGAGCTTGCGCTGCGCCAGGCCGGCGCCTCGCTCTTTCCGGCGCTCAACCTGAGCGGCGGCAGCGGCACACGCAACGTCGACGGCAGGGAGTCCGGCTCCACCGACCTGAGCCTCGGCGCCAGCTACGAACTCGATCTCTGGGGCCGCATCGCCGCCGGGGCCGATGCCAGCCGCGCCAGCCTGGTCGCCACCCGCCATGACTACGATGCCGCCCGCCTGTCGATGAGTGCGAGCGTGGCCACCACCTGGTTCCAGGTGCTCACGCTGCAGGAGCGCATCGACATCGCGCGCCGGAACCTCGACATCGCCGAGCGCGTCTTGCGTGTCGTGCAGGCCCGCTACGACAACGGCGCGGCCTCCGCGCTGGAGCTGAGCCAGCAGCGCAGCACCGTACTCAACCAGCGCAAGGCGATCGAACCGCTGGAAGTGCAGCTGCGCCAGACGCGCAGCGCGCTTGCCATCCTGCTCGGACGCAGTCCGCAAGCCAGCGTCGCGGCCGACGTACGGCTGCATTCCCTGCACGTGCCACATGTCAGCGCCGGCCTGCCCTCGGACCTGCTACTGCGCCGCCCGGACATCGCCGCCAGCGAAGCTCGGCTCGAGGCCGCGGCCGCCAACATCGCCGCAGCACGCGCAGCCCTGCTGCCCAGCATCAGTCTGTCGGCAGGCGCAGGCATCGGCAGCGCCGCCCTGCTCTCGCTCGCCGACACCACGCGCACGCTGTCGCTTTCCGCTAGCGTGGTGCAGAAGATCTTCGATGGCGGCCGCCTGCGCACCGAGGTCGAACTGCAGCGCTCACGCCAGCGCGAGCTGCTCGAAACCCACCGCCGCACCCTTCTCGTCGCCCTCAAGGAAGTGGAGGATGCCCTCGCGGACAGCGCACGCGATGCCAACCAGGAAGCTGTCCAGCGCGAGATCCTCGCCGAGGCCGAGCGCAGCCTGCGCCTGGCCGAGCTGCGTTACCGCGAAGGCGCCGACGGCCTGCTCACCGTGCTCGACGCCCAGCGCTCCCTGTTCTCAGCCCAGGACCAGCTCGCCCAACTGCAGCTGGCGCGGCTGAGCAATGCTGTCGGCATGTACAGAGCACTGGGCGGCGGATGGCGCAACGCAGCCCCTTAATACGAATTGTTCGCAGTCTTATTGACACGACAGACCCATAGACCGAGAATGGTAAGCATCTGCAACAGCAGATCGTGATACCCGCTGCGGGCCCGCGTCTGCACGTCGCGGCAGGTATCGCCTAAGCCAGCCAGCCACTCCGCCCGTGCGGATCAGCCAGCCAAGCCAGCCCGAGTCAGCTTGACCTGGAGATCCGCACGTCTCCCGTCGCAACACGATGCAGGCCCCCCTAGCGCCCCCGACGCGGCAGGCGGGGGCAGCATGCTGTTGCCTGGAGCACGCGCTGCCGAACCACCAAGCACGGGCTGATCACCCCCGGATGTATCGACCAACCGTGATCAGGAAGACCCGATGTCATTGAAGCAATCGCAGGCCTTGCGCCCTAACTCGCTGCGCAAACGTCCCATCGTCACCGCAATCGCCGTCGGCCTGTCCAGCTTCATGCTGGCGCCGGCAAGCGCTCTCGCTCAAGCACAAGCGCAGGCGAACGCCGAAGAGGCCAGCCTGCAGACCGTACGTGTCGTCGATACTGCGCTCGAAGCAAACCCCAACGCGGAACCAGGCGTCCCCTACAAGGCCAAGTACTCGGGTGACGAACGCCACAAGCGTCCGCTCGCCGAGACGGCACAGAACATCCAGGTCCTGACCAAGGCACAGATCGAGGACTCCGGCTACACCGACCTGCGCGAGATTCTCGACGCCCAGCCCGGCATCACGCTGGGCACAGGCGAGAACGGCAACGCCTTCGGCGACCGCTACATCATCCGCGGCCAGGAGGCACGCAGCGACGTCTTCGTGGACGGTCTGCGCGACCCCGGCATGACGATCCGCGAAAGCTTCGCCACCGAGCAGGTCGAGATCTCCAAGGGCCCCAACTCGAGCTTTGCCGGCCGCGGCACCTCCGGCGGCGCGGTGAACTCGGTCACCAAGCAGGCCACCACCGACTACACCTACACCCGCCTGTCGACCGGGTTCGGCACCGACAAGTACACCCGCCTTACGCTGGACACCAACCAGGTGGTGACCGAGGACTTCGCCCTGCGTGCCAACCTGCTCTACGGCTACCAGGAAGTACCCGACCGCGCCCCGACCGACCGCGACCGCAAGGGCGTTGCACTGTCGGGCTTCTGGACGCCCACCGACAAACTCGACCTCACGCTCGACTACTACGGAATGCGCGCGGAAGACAACCCCGACATGGGCAGCTTCCTGCAAGGCACCGTGCCCAACCGCAAGCCAGCGAAGAACGTGCCGGTGTACGCCCAGCAGCAGGACTTCCTGAGTTCCGATGTCGACACCTTCACCGCCCGCGTGCGGTACAAGTTCGACCAGGACACCCGCATCACGAACCTCACCCGCCTGGGCATGGCCGACAACGGCTATGTCGTCACCGGCGCGCGTGCTGCCACCTTCGGCGCCAATGACCCCCGCGCCGGGGCTTCGACGATCTCGCTCAGCACGCACCAGGGCTGGCAAGAGGTCGACTACTTCGTCAACCAGACCAACCTGCACCTGGACCGCGTCATCGGCGGGCTCAAGCACGAATTCATCTTCGGCCTCGAGTATTCGGACCACAAGGTGCTCAACGGCGTCTATCGCATCGCCAATTCGGGGCAGAACTGCATCACCGGCAATACCTCGACGACCAACAACAACTGGTGCGTCACCAACCCGGACGGCAGCACCGTCAATGGCGTCAATACGCTGATGAACCGCAGCATCACGCGCGGCCCGTGGGACCAGGACTGGAACGTCAAGACCGTCTCGCTATCGCTCATGGACACGGTCGACCTCAATGACAAGTGGACCGCCTTTGCCGGCCTGCGCTGGGACCGCTACGACTACAGCCAGACGATCCAGAACACGACGACCCTGGTGCGCACGCCATACAACCTGACTGACTCGCTGTGGAACGGCCACATCGGCCTGACCTACAAGTTCCGTCCGGACGCCAATGTGTATGCCAGCTACTCCACCGCTAGCGACATCAACGGCGGCGAGTCGGACGTTGGCACCAACGCCGGCTACGGCGGCTTCATCCCGGGCGCGGCCAAGCCCGAGAAGACCGAACTCATCGAGCTCGGCACGAAGTGGAACCTGATGGGCGAGAAGCTGCTGGCAACCGCTGCCGTATTCCAGATCACCAAGACCGACGTCATGGAAGGCAACGGCTACACGGCAACCGGCACCTTCAATTCGTCCGAAAACCGCGTCCGCGGCATCGAACTCGGCCTCACCGGCATGATCACCGACAAGCTGACCGCACAGGCCGGTATCGCGATCATGGAGGCCGAGGTGCTGAAATCGGCCACGCCGTCCCGCGTCGGCAAGACGCTCAGCAACTTCGCCGACACCAGCGCCCACGTCCAGCTCAAGTACCAGGCGACGGACAAGTTCTCGTTCGGCGGCGCAGCCAAGTACGAGAGCGAGAAGTACGCCGGCCAGCCGGACACCGCAGCCAGTTTCAACGCAACGACTGGGCAGTACACGCAGCCGATTCCCGCCTACACGGTACTCGACCTGTTCGCCAACTACCGCATCAACAAGAACATGGATGTGCGCCTGAATGTCGGCAACGTGACCAACAAGGACTACTACACGGCGGCCTACCAGTCGGGCTCCTTCCTTTACAAGGGTGACGCACGCAATGCCCGCGTGACCCTGAACTACGACTTCTGAACCTCATCGTGTTTCATCCGGCCGGGCGACGCGTCACTGCGCCGCCCGGCCGTTCCCGTTCAACAGGCAAGCCTGCGGAGCCGTTCATGCACACCGAAGCACCATCGCACCCTGCACCTCGATCCATTCGCATTTCCCGTCGCCGCGCACTGCAGGCGCTCACGGCTGGCATCGCCGGCACCGCGCTGCCACGCTGGGCCCTGGCCGCACCGGAAGGCGCCCGCGCGGTAGTGGGTGCAGCCTGGCGTGGGCCGCGCGCGGACGACCAGAACTTCGCCGGCACCCTGGTTGCGGACTGGGAAGCACGCACGCTCGGTTTCGGCTATAAGCTCGCTCTGCCGAGCCGGCCACACGGCCTGATGGCGGAGCCCGACGGCGGACTGCTGGTCTGCAGCGCGCGCCCCGGCACCTGGCTGCTACGCTGCGACGCACAGGGCAATGTCGTCCAGCAGATCGACGTTCAGGAAGAAGGCATGTGCCGCCTTGGCGGCCATGTCATCGTCTCGGCCAACGGCGAACACCTGTACACCACCGAAACCGACTTCAGCAGCGGCAAGGGCAAGATTGGCGTGCGCGACCGCCGCAGCCTGCGCAAGCTTGCAGAATGGGACACCCATGGCCTTGACCCGCACCAGTTGCTGCTCGACGGCCAGGGTCACCTCTTCGTCGCCAATGGCGGCATCCCGCGCAGCTTGGAGGACAAGAAGTTCGATATCCATCGCATGGACGCGTCGCTGGTGCGCATCGACACCGCCAACGGTGCCCTGCTCGGCCAGTGGCGTGTCGACGACCCGCGGCTTAGCCTGCGTCACATGGCGTGGAGCCGACCGCCGCAGGAAGGCGACGCCCTGCTCGGAATCGCAATGCAGGCTGAGCACGACCTCGAGGCCGACCGCCGTCGCGCGCCAATCCTGGCCGTGTTCGATGGCGAGCACCTGAGCATCCCCACCCAGGAGAACGATGGTATCGGCTACGCCGGCGACATCGCCCCGGCACTCCATGACGGTTTCGCACTCTCCAGCCACCAGGCCGACGTTACCAACCTGTGGCATCCCGGGCTACCCGAGCGCATGCGACCCATCGTACAGCTCAAGGCATCCTACGCCCTCAGCGGCTGGCATGGCCCCGCCGATGGCGGAGGCGTCCTGGTGTCGACCGCCTACGGACTGGCCCGCTGGCACCCGAGCGCACAAGCGAATCTGCTGCCCTGGCCCGAACCTATGGCACTGGACAACCACTGGATCCTGCTCTCGGAGGCCTGACGACAACAGGTGGCGGGCGAGCCCTGCTCAAGGGCAAGGCAAAGCAGTAACAACTTGATTCTTACAAATGATATCAGTTATCATTATTGATTACATGTAGCCAGCCACCTGTGCACCCCCTTGAGGCCGTGCGCGCAGGAAGCCAGCCAAGCCTCCTGCATGCAACCCACTCAAAGGAATTCACCTCGATGGCCTACGCCAACAATCAGCGCGCGCGCATTCCAGCGCTGCGCCCATGTTCAGCCGCATTACTGCTCGCCTTGTCCCTCCCGACTGCTGCACAGGAGGCACGCCAACTCGGCGCAGTGGTCGTTTCTGCCTCTGGCTTCGAGCAGGAGGTGCGAACAGCCCCCGCATCCATCTCGGTCGTGACGCGCGAGGCCCTGGAAAGCAAGCAATTCCGTGACCTGGCCGAAGCCCTGAGCGATATCGAAGGGGTCGACGTCCGCGGCGCAACGGGCAAGACCGGCGGCCTGAACATCAGCATTCGCGGCTTGCCCTCGGAGTACACCCTCATCCTGATCGATGGTCGGCGCCAGAGCGTGGCAGCTGACGTCGCACCCAACGGCTTCGGCGATGCGCTTACCAGCTTCATGCCACCACTCTCCGCCATCGAACGCATCGAGGTGATCCGTGGCCCCATGGCAACCCTTTACGGCGCCGATGCCATGGGCGGTGTCGTCAACATCATCACCCGCAAGGTTGCTCAGACCTGGAACGGTACCGTGGGCGTGGAGATGGGGCTGCCGCAGGACGGTGGCGACTCCGACGCCCAGCGCCTGAACATCTACGCCAATGGCCCCATCCAGCACGATGTGCTGGGTGTGGCAGTACGTGGCAGCATCTACCGCCGGGGAGAGGCCGAAAGGTTGCGTCCCGCAGCCGCTCTGGGCGCCGCGGGTGGTCGCGACCCGGCAACGCCGCAGAGCCGACAGTACAACCTCGGGGCCCGCTTCATGCTTACCCCAGACAAGGACAACGACATCTGGCTGGACCTGGAGCAGAACCGGACCTGGTACAACAACGATGACTGCCGTCTCGGCCGTATCGACCGCCTCAACTGCGCCACAGGAGCGACCGTCGCGCAGTCCTTCGGCTACCGTGACTACCTCCGCTTCAATCAGGATCAGATCGCGATCGGCCACACCACCCGGCTGGATTTCGGCGTACTTGAATCCAGTCTGACGCGCACCGTCGTGGAGACCCAAGGACGTACCATCCCGACCGACGCAAGAAGTGCGGGCAGTCCCGACATCGGCAAGGATCGCAAACTCGAAACCACGAACACCTTGTTCGATACCAAGCTGGTGACCGCACTCGGCGAGGCCAACGTACTGACTGTTGGCGGGCAGTGGTGGAAGGCCGAGCTCGAGGACGGATTGCTCCGCAAACGCCACGACCAGACCATGTGGTCGCTGTTTGCGGAAGACGAATGGAGCATCACCCAGTCGCTGGTGGCGACCTTTGGCCTGCGTCACGATGACCACGAACGTTTCGGCAACCAGTTGAGCCCACGCGCCTATCTCGTATGGACCGCCAGCGACAGCTGGACGGTCAAGGGTGGGGTCAGCACCGGTTTCAAGGCGCCCAACGTGAACCAGCTCATCGATGGCGTCAATGGCATCAGTGGCCAGGGCCTGACCATCAACATCGGCAACCCGAACCTCCAGCCCGAGAAGAGCGTCAGCACGGAAGTGGGCTTCCTGTATGACAACCGGCAGGGCAGCAGTGCCGGCATGACCGTGTTCAGGAACGACATCCGCGACAAGATCGTCAGCGGCGCCGGTGACTGCGCCATCGACCCCATTTCCAGTTGCGCGGCCAACCCAACCGCAACCTACGCCCTCAACCAGGACAAGGCGAAGACATGGGGCATCGAACTCAACGGCCGCGTTGCGCTGGCAGCGCGATGGGCCCTCAGCATGAACTACACCTGGACAGACAGCGAGCTGATCCAGGACGGAGAGAAGGTCGGCAAACTTAGCGACACGGCCGAACACATGGCAAACGCCCAGCTGCAATGGTCCGCCACGGACAAGCTCAACCTGTGGCTGCGTGGCGAGTACCGAGGCAAGAGCCGCCGCTTCGACAAGGATCCACGCTTCCTGACCGGCAACTCACTGCGTGAATACGCGGTGACGGGCGAGTACATCAAGGACTACACCCTGTTCCATCTGGGCGGCAGCTACAAGTACTCGAAGGGTGTGACGCTCAACGCCAACATCTTCAACCTGTTCGACAAGGACTTCCGCAACACCCAGGTCTACACAAACACGGCCGGCAACCCCGTCGTGACGGGGGACTACTTCAGCTCCATGCAGGCAACCAAGGGTAGTGTGCCGAGCGGCAGGATGCTGTGGGTCTCCGCGACCGTCGACTTCTGAGTCCACAGCACCACGGGAGAGGCGCCACGCCGCCTCTCCCGCTCACGGCAACGCCAATGCACGACACAACCGCAACAGCCCATCCGTCGAGGCCCTCGCCAGCCGAGCGCCGAGCGTGGTGGCTGCGCGCCCTCCACCAGTGGCACTGGATCAGCTCCGCCGTTTCCCTGTTCGGGATGCTGATGTTTGCCGTCACCGGCATCACGCTCAACCATGCCGGTGCGATAGAGTCGAAGCCACGCATCGAGACGCGGGTGGAGGCCATGCCCACGGCACTGGTCGAAACCTTGCGACTGGTTGCCGCCAGTCCGCCGTCCGCAGGACAGTCGCTGCCGGCGGATGCAGTGGCCTGGGTCGGACACGCACTCGACGTGCGTCTACCCAGCGGCGCAGCCGAGTGGTCCGAGGGGGAGATTTATCTCGCCCTGCCCCGCCCCGGTGGCGATGCCTGGTTGCGCCTGGACCTCGAGGCCGGCGAGGCCGAGTACGAACTTACCGATCGCGGCTGGATCGCTTGGCTCAACGACCTTCACAAGGGTCGCAACACGGGCGAAGCCTGGCGCTGGTTCATCGACATCTTCGCTGTGGCCTGCGTGCTGTTCTCGCTCACCGGACTGCTGATCCTGCAAGCGCATGCAGCCAACCGGCCGGCGGTGTGGCCAACGGTCGGTTTCGGCGTGGTGCTGCCCGTACTGCTGGCCCTGTTGTTCATTCATTGACCTGCCCAACCTACTGGAGCTGAAATGCACAAGCCCCTGATCATGGCCGCTGCCCTCGCCTTCGGCACCGGCCTGGCCACTTCCGCAACTGCTGGGGGAATCGACGTCGAGATCGAACTGCCGCGCATCGATGTGTCGGACTACCGCCGTCCCTACGTCGCCGCCTGGATCGAGCGCCCGGACAATAGCGTCGCCGCCAATCTAGCCGTCTGGTACGACGTCAAGATGCGCAACGGCGAAGGCGCGAAATGGCTCAAGGACATGCGGCTGTGGTGGCGGCGCAGCGGCCGCGAGCTCGAAGTGCCGATCGACGGCATCACCAGCGCCACGCGCCACCCGGGCAAGCACACCCTGAGCTTCACCACTGGCCAAGAACCTCTGGGCACGCTTGCTGCAGGCGATTACCGCCTGGTGGTGGAGGCATCGCGCGAACACGGCGGCCGAGAAGTGATCACGCTGCCACTGACATGGCCACCCACTGTAGCCACTCGCACCGAAGCGCACGGCGAGCATGAGATCACGTCGGTCGTAGTACAGCTCAAGCCCTGAGCACCTTGCCCCCGCGCCACCAACCCATGCATAACGTCACGAGGCCCCTGATGTCACTCAAGAACGCCCTCCGCCACCGACTCGTACGCCTGAGTCTGTCGCTCGCAGTCCTGCCGGCCACCCTGAGCGCACCGCTTGCGCATGCGCACGAGGCCTGGCTGCTGCCCTCTTCAACGGTACTGTCGAGCACGGGCTACGTCACTATCGACGGCGCGGTCTCCAACGACCTGTTCTTTTTCAACTACCGTCCGATGATGGTCCGCGACAACCTCGTCATCAGCGCACCGGACGGCAGCACCGTGCAGCCGGAGAACCTCCTTCAGGGCCAGTTGCGTACCGTTTTCGACGCCAACCTGCAGGCCGCTGGCACCTATCGTATCGCACTGGTCAATGCGAGCCTCATGGCGAGCTGGAAAGAAAATGGTGAGACCAAGCGCTGGCGCGGCAGTCACGAGGATCTGGCGGCCAGCGTTCCGGCCAATGCCGAAGAGCTTGTCATCCGCGAGGGCAACAGCCGCATCGAGACCTTCATCACGGTGGGACGTCCAAGCGAGCTCAAGCCAAGCGGACGCGGTCTCGAGTTGCTGCCCGTGACCCACCCGAATGATCTCTATGCCGGCGACCCGGCAACGCTCGCTTTCGTCATCGATGGTAAGCCTGCAGCGAACATCGAGGTCGAGATCATGGCCGGCGGCACGCGCTATCGCGACCAGCTGGAAAAACAGAAGCTGGTGACCGATGCACAAGGCAGGATCACTCACACCTGGCCTGCACCGGGAATGTATTACCTGAAGACGACGGTCGACGGCCAAAGCGATACCATGCAGAACACCGAGCGACGCCTTTCCTACGTTGCGACACTGGAAGTGCTCGCACAATGAAGCTTGGCACGAGCCCGGTTCGGCAACTCACGAGCGGACTGCACAAGGGATGATCGCGCTCGAGCTGCCCCGCCTAGGCGCCGCAGCTGGGGTCCTTGCCGCATATGCGGTGCTCTGCCTGCAAAGCTGGCGTCAGTATCGCCGGCGTGCAGGCAGAACAGTAACGGCCACAGCTGCCGATGGCGTGCTTATCGCCTACGCCAGCCAAAGCGGCTTTGCTGCCGAACTTGCCGACGAGGCCGTTCAGGCACTGGGTAGCGCGGGGGCGCAGGCGACCTTGCTCGCGCTGGACCAGATCGACAAACGTCTGCTCGAGTCCTTTTCATCGGCCCTGTTCATCGTCAGCACCTGCGGCGAGGGTGATGCGCCCGACAACGCTGCCCGCTTCGCCGACACCCTGATGCGCGAGACCGCCGGGGACGAAACGGCAGAACTCCCGCTTGACCTGCAGTATGGCCTGCTGGCACTGGGCGATCGCAGCTACAACCACTATTGCGGCTTCGGCCGCAGGCTCGACGCTTGGCTGGAAAGCCGTGGCGCTCGGCGTATCTTTCCGCGTATCGAGGTGGATCGCGCCAACACAGAGGCGCTGCGGGCCTGGCGCCATCAGCTGGCGGCCTTTGTCGGCATTGCCGAACTGGATGCGCTCCGGTTGCCGGCAACCCGCCCCTGGCGGATCCGTCGCAGCACGCTGCTCAATCCGGGAAGTGCGGGGGCCGCCGTCCATCATGTCGAACTCGAGGCGCTCGCCGACGATGCAAGCGCCGAGGCACCGAACTGGGAGGCCGGCGACTTGCTGCAGCTCTACCCAGCTGATGGCGATGCTTACCCGCGAGACTACTCGATCGCCTCCCTGCCGGAGGATGGGGCTGTACATCTGCTCGTGCGCCGCGTGATCGGCGCCGACTCGAAGCCGGGCGTCATGTCCTCGCGCCTCACAGCACCGGACGCGGTTGGCACGATGGTACGCGGACGCATCCGCAGCCATCAGAACTTCCGCATCGGTGACAACAGCTCACGCCCACTGCTACTGATTGGCAACGGCACTGGACTTGCGGGACTGCTAGCCCACCTGCGCCAGCGCGCACGCAACGGCGACGGCCGCAATTGGCTGGTCTTCGGCGAACGCAACGCCGCCTGCGACGACTTTCACGGTTCCGAACTCGACGATCTACAGGGCCGCGACCTGCTCGCGCGTTGCGATCGCGTGTTTTCGCGCGACCTGCCGGCACGCGAATACGTGCAGGACCGGCTATTGCGTGCTGCGGACACGGTACGCGAATGGGTGAGTGGCGGCGCCGCGATCTACGTCTGCGGCAACGCGGTGGGCATGGGCCCGGCCGTGGATGAGGCCCTGCGGACAATCCTCGGCGCCGACACCATCGCGCAACTGGCCATCGAGGGCCGCTACCGCCGCGACATTTACTGATGCCGCATCAAGGCATCGCCCTGCCTTCCTTCTTCATCAACCCCGTTCTGGAAACACCAAGCATGATCAAGCAAACACTGGCCTCAATCACCCTCGGCGCCCTGACCGTTGTCTCATCCGCTGCCCTCGCCAATGACGCTGCGCCGGCGAACAGGGTCTCGCACTATCAGGCGCAACAGGCCGAATCCATCGCACAGACCATGGCCAACCTGCGCGAAGCCAATGCAAAGCTCAGAGCACTGCTGGCCGGCGAGGTCGGCGAATACGACATTCACGATATCCACAGCCTTAGCTACACACTTGAGGATTCGCTGGCGCGTATCGCCGAAGAGGTCAAGCAATTACACAACACCGTCGCTGACATGCACTTCGCGAGCGAGGGGCTCAAGCGCGATGCGGTCATCGACTTCGGCACGGCATATCTGGAAGGGATCGACAAGATCGTCTCACCCTGATCAGCACGTTTGACGAACAACGAGTCTCGCGCAAACCTGCAAGCACCCCCCTCTTCAGTTGAGGACGGTGCTTGGCGCAAAGCTACTTCACGACCTTGCGCGAAGTCTCCAGGTAGGCCTTGCCATGCTTGATGACGCCCTCGCGGTCGAGCTTCTCGGACGCCTGATGCACTTCCTCGAGCGTCTCGGCAAGCTTGCCCATCTCCTCGTTCATCTTGGCAAGCGCAGCCTCCAGCGTATAGGTCAGCTGGTGCACGTCGGCCATATCGCCGTCGCTGACGGCGCCGTCGAGGATGGCCTGCAGCTTGGTGTTGTATTCCGAAAAGTTCGCGACTGCCTGGTCAAGGGTCTCTGACGGCTTGGCTTCGAAGTGTGCGTACTTCTCCCCCGGGCCGGATGCCCACGCCGGGGTCGCCAGCGTACCGAGGGTGAGAACAGCAGCGAGGATCATTTTTTTCATGGTGTTGCCCTTCTGAGTAAATGCACTCTTCGCGTGGCCACGGCTACGCGAAGACGTTCGAACGGATTTCACTTGCCCTTGCGAGGGCAGCCTTTGCAGGGCTTGTCTTTCCTGCAGCACTTCTTGCTCATGAAATACTCCGTGGTGTCAGCTTGTCGCCGTGCGGGCCGTTATTGCAGGTGTCCCGGACACTCGGCTGCGCTCCACGACTCGCCCAGCACCTCATAGGCGCGCCAGTCGGACACCAGCCTTGCGGCGCACTCGCGCACGCTTTCGGGCATGCGCGTGTCGCCACCGATGAGCGCCAGGTGTGCGGCGATGGCACGCGCCACTGCGGGCGAGCGCCGCGCCGGGAAACGCGACAGCAACTGCAGGACCGCGGCGAGCG
Organism: Thauera sp. 27; assembly: GCF_000310125.2. Lineage (NCBI taxonomy): Bacteria > Pseudomonadati > Pseudomonadota > Betaproteobacteria > Rhodocyclales > Zoogloeaceae > Thauera > Thauera sp. 27. The sequence continues at coordinate 49,427 of NZ_AMXB01000026.1, read as the reverse complement.
CGAGGTCGGGCGAGTGACCGTAATCCGGCCCCTCTGCACACCCGGTGTGCGCCAAGGGTTCCGCGGCACGGCGCTCGGGAGTCACAGGCGCACCGCGTAGTATTCGACGACTTGCTGCACCTCGACCGGGAACGGCACCTCGTCGGCCGAAGGCGTCCGCATGACCTGCGCGCTCAGCGAGGCCTCGTCGAACGCCAGCCATTCGGGACGGCTGAGCGCCGGCTCGGCGAGCGCCTCGACGACCACCGGAATCTTGCGTGCACGCTCGGTGAGCGTGATGCGGTCACCCGGACGAATGCGGATCGACGGGATGTTCACCAACCGGCCATTGAGCAGGACATGCTTGTGCCGCACCAGCTGCCGAGCGGCGACGGCGGTCGGCGCAAAGCCGGCGCGGAACACGAAATTATCCAGGCGGCGCTCGAGCAGTTCGAGCAGCTTCTCGCCCGTGGGCGCCTTGTCGCGCTTGGCTTCACGGAACAGGCGCTGGATCTGGCGCTCGCCCAGGCCATAGTTGAAACGCAGCTTCTGCTTCTCGATCAGTTGCGAGCCGAACTCCGACTTGCGCTTTGGGCGCTGGCCGTGCTGGCCTGGCGGGTAGTTGCGTTCCCCCAGCGGCTTGCGCGACAGGCCGGGAAGCTCGCAGCCCAGTGCGCGCATCACCTTCAGGCGGGGGCCGGTATAACGTGACAAGTCGTTCTCCTTCTGTTGTTCCGTGAGTCTGTGCAGCACGCCTCAGGCGTGCGAAAAGTGCGATTGAGGCAGCTTCGAAATCGAGACCGCGTCGCGTGCGACTGCGCTGGAACGCAGCGCTCGGGGCGGCTGGCTGTTCGCGATGGCCTGTTCGAGTTGTTCGCATGAGCGGTTCAGCTCCTGGTCGATCGGACGCGCGTCGAGCTCGCGCAGCAACATGCCCGCCTCGTGCGCCGCACGAGGACAGCCACTGTCCAGGTAGCGGGCCACGTGTGAGATGAGGCCGGAGATCAGCCTGAGCTGTTCGGTCGAGACCTGAAGAGACATGACGAACTCCTTTCTGCGAACAGTTCTCATTATTATTACTATCCGCAGAAAGTCAAGCCTTTCTTGCCCTTGATGGACTACTCCGGAACATAGACGAAGGAGCCATCCTTCATGCGGTAGGCGACCCCAGCCTTGGCGCCCTCTCCCGAGCCGATCTCGCCACTGGCCTGGTAGTGCTCGATGACCTCGCCCTTCTTGACGATCATCTCCATGTTCGGCTGCCCGGGGTTCCTGATGATGGTGACGTCATCGGTTGTGAAAGGGTTCATCGGGTTGCTTGCGATCGCCAGCAGCAGCGCGGCGATGATCACCAGGAACACGTCGATCAGATTGACCACCGACAGGATGGGGTCGTCGGCCTCGAGGTCGTCCATCAGGCGCAGGCTCATTGCACACCCTCCGCGGCCAGCGGGGCGAGCGGATCATCGTATGGCGCACCGCCCTGTTCGTGCGCAGCAGCGCGGCAGCCCCGCTTCTCGATATCGGCCAGCTCGGTCGCCAGCCAGCGGCGGCGCACGCTGACGACCCAGTAGGTAATCGCAGAGGCGATCAGCGCGAGGATCACCGCTGAGAAGGCGATCATCAGGTTGCGGCTGACCTCCTGGAGTTGCCCATCGGAGAGTGCCATCAAGGCCGGCCCCATGGGGATCATGGTTGCGACCAGGCCGAGCATCGGCCCGACGCGGGTGGCGATGCGCAGGGTCTCGAGCCGGTGCACGGCGATTGCTTCCAGATCGGTCACCCCCAGGCTGGGATCCAGGCGCAGCGCGGCATGGAGTTCCTGCGCACGCGGGTCGCCGCGACGGCGCTGGCGCGCCTGCATGAGGAAGCGGCCGAGGGCGTGGAAGGCGTAGAAGAACAGCACGGTCACGAGCAGCAGCACAGGCAGCATGAAGAGCTGACTGAGTCCGTACATGGCGGTTTCGATCAGTTGGGAAAGGGACATGTGTCCTCCTTGGAAGGTGAATGGGTTGGTGGTCGTGAATGTGCCGGGGCAGTGGCTGCTACCACTTCCCCTCCAGGGTCAGCAGCCAGGTCCTGTCGCCGCCATCACTGCCGGACAGCTGCCAGCGACGGTCGTCATCGCGCGCCACACGTGCAAGGCGATCGCGCGCACCGAGCAGGCTCTCCCCGGCCAGGCGCAGATCAACCCCAGGAACGAGCTGCCGGGTGACGTGGACGTCGATGCGCGTGCCACTGCGGTTCGTCCCCTGCAGTTCGCTGGCCCGCGCCGTGCGTACCGGCCCCGTGTGGCGGAGTTGGACGCCATAGCGCAGGGCCGCACCCGAAGGCGCGTGTTCATAGCCAAGGCTGGAGACATGGCGGGGCGTGTCATTGGCGATACGCCGGACGCCCAGCCGGGCGTCGTCGACCTCGGCCCGCGGCAGGGTATGGGTTGCGCGCAGGCTGCCGCCGGCCGGCAAGATGCCAGCGAGGGCGGCGCTGTCCAGGCGCACGCTGAGCTCGACGCCCCAATGGCGCGCATCGCCGACGTTGGCGGGGCGCTCGACCCAGCGTCCAGCCTCGTCGGCCAACGTGCGCTCGATGAAGTCCGCAGTGCGACGGAAGTAGGCGTTGGCCCCAAGCACGCTGCGCTCGCCGCCGAGATAGCGCTCGACACCGATCTCGAAGCGCTGGATACGCTCCGCAGCCAGGCCCGGCCGCCCGCCCAGGTCGGGTTCGAGTGGCGTATTGACGCCCGCACTACGGGTGACGACCGGACTGAGCTCGTCCAGCTTGGGCGCGCGCAAGCCACTTCCGACGCTGGTGCGCAGCACCCAGGCCGGCGCGAACGCCCAACGCAATGCGAGCGAGGGCGACACCGCCTCGGTATGCCGCTGCGCGCCGCCCGAACGCTGGCGCAGGCCGTCCACGCGCAGGCCGCTGGTGAGCGTAAACGTGTCGCCGTCGGCGCCGCCGAAGGTCCATTCGTCCTGAAACCAGGCCGCCGCGCTTGTTTCACGCAAGTCATGACGGCGCAGCGCAAACGCCGTATCCGATCCCGCCTCCTGTGCATCCTTCCGGCTGAGCACCGCGCCCTCGAGCGCCCAGGTCAGCAGGTGGGCCCCCACTGCCCTGTCGAGCCGAGCCGACCCGGTGAGTTCGCGCTCGCTGCGCTCGAGCGCCTCGACTGCGGCCGTGCCCACGGCAGGCAGGCGACGGGTGTCCGTCCGACGGTCGCCGTCCATCACCGCAAGCCGCAGCCCGAGCCGGCCATCGACGGACGCCAGCGGCATGCTGGCGTCGGCGCGCAGGCGCGCGATGCGCATGTCGCTGCGCTCGCGGTCGACGCGGGTATCGACGCCGCCGGCGCTGAGCTGCTGGCGCCGCCAGCCGTTGTTGAGATAGAGGCTTGGCCACACAGTCAGACGTCGTTCGCCGTCCTTCAAGGACAGGCGTGGCGACAGGATCAGTTCATCGACACGGTAGCTGCCCAGCGTCCGCTCATCGGCCACGACGCCGGCCGGATCGCCGCGCATGCGCTGCTGGTCGACCGGCATGCGGTGGCGGTTGAACGTCAGCGGCAGGGTCCACGCACGCTCGGCCACCCCGCCTTCGACGCTGCCGGTCAACTGCAGGTTGGGTTCGTCGCCGCGCAGGCCCACGGTGGCCTTCAGCGAGCGGCTCGGCTTGGCCTGCGGCGCACGCACGACAAGGTTCACCACCACCTCGGCGGTAACGCCGAACTCGGCCGAGCCGCCGCGCACCAGTTCGACCCGCTCGAGTTCGCCAGCGGGCAGCCGGCCGACCACGGTAAGCGCGTGCCGCCCGCTCGCCGTGGGGCGCTCGCCATTGACGAGGATGAGCACCGAATCGCGCGCCATCCCGCGCGCCGAGGCCGAGGCGCCTTCCATGCCATCCGCACCGCGCTCCAGTCCGGGCAGCTTGCGCAACACCTCGGACACCGACAGCCCGCCCAGGCTGGCGATGTCCTCGCGGTCGAAGACCACTTTCTGGCCCGCCGCATAGCGCTGCTCGGCGACCGCATCGAGCACGGCCTCGACCTCGATCGCCTTCAGCTCGGTGTCCGCCAGGGCGCCCACCGGCAAGCCGGCGGCAAGCGCCGCAAGCAGCGACCCAAGGTGCGCACGCGCCCGCATCATGCGCGCGTACCAGGCATGACGCCCGGCTGCCGGCGCGACTGGCTCAGCGTACCCGCGAAGAAGGCGCCCAGGGTCAGCAGCGCAAGCAAAAGCTCCAGCCAGGGCGCCGGCATGTCGGCGGCCGCATCAGGTGCGACCTGCTCAAGCACCTGTCCGGTCACTTGCTGCGGCTCTGCCTCGGCCGCGTTCGGGGTCGGGGTCGCCGCCGCATCCTGCGCAGGTGCCGTGCTCGATTCCAGCCCGAAGCCGGCCGCGAGCGAGCGGGCATAGGCGTCCACCTTGCTGCTGACCGGCTGGTAGTCGAGTCGCTCGACCGCGTCGGCATAGATCTCGACGAGCCGCTTCAGCGTGGCCTCGTCGGTGCTCCAGTACTCCTTGCGCGCGGCCTCGAGCATGCGCTCTGCGACCTGGGCACGGGCGGTGGGGTTGTGGCGCTCGAACCACTCTTCCATGCCCAGCTCGAGCGAGTCCTCGACATAGACCTCGAAGAACTGCTGCCACTGGTCGTCGCGGACGATCTCAGGCGCCACGGCGGTCCAGCCCCAGAAGTTGTTGACCGTATCGACGACCGCCAGCGTGCCGGCATAACCCTCCTGCTGCATCGCCTCCACCCACTGCGGATGGAAGTAGCGCGCACGCAGCTCCGCCGCCAGGAAGCGCCCTGCGCCTTCGACCCGGGTCTTGCCCTGCTCGCGCAGGTTGCTGATATAGAGCCCGGGCGTGCGCCCGTCGAGGCGGCGGACGGCGAGGCCGATGCCGCCCAGGTACTGGAAGGGATCGTCGGTGGTGAGCATGCCGTAGAGGTTGGACGAGCGCGCGAGCACGGCCGCCTCGGTTCCCTTCAGGTGCTCGGCATAGAGGTTGAAGCCGCCCTTGCCTGCCGCGCCGCCCTTGCCTACCGCGCCGCCAGCCGCCTCCCGATTGCCGGGCGCACGCACGCGCTCGCCCCAGCGCGAGGGGTCCGGACCATAGGCGTACTGCATCCGCTCCAGATAGAGATCGGCAAGCTTGCCCTCGTCGTCCCAGGTGTCGGATGCGAGCGTAGCGTCATCCAGGCCGGTGCCGTAGGCGCCGCTCTCGCTCGAGAAGATGCGCGTCAGCGCGTGCAGGCGCGCGTCCTCGGCGGTGAAGCCCTGCTCGATGAGGGAGCGCTCGATCTCCAGCGCGTTCGCGCGTACGGCGTTGTCGGGCTCGTCGAGCTCCGCCACGCGCTCGACCGCACGCGCGATGAGCGTCATGACGGTCGGGAAGTGATCGCGATAGAGGCCGGTGGCGGACACGACCACATCCACCCGCGCACGGCCGAGTTCCTCGCGCGGGATGACCTCCACGTCGCTGATGCGGCCGAAGCGGTCCCACACCGGGCGCACGCCGAGGGCGTGGAAGACCTGGGCCTCGAGCACGCCGAGGTGGCGCATCGCCTCGACCGACCAGAGCGAGAACGCCGCCTTGCGCAACGGCGTGCCGTGCTCCGCCCGGTGCGCTTCGAGCAGCTGGGCGAAAGCGTCAGCGCCGGCGAGCCAGGCCTGCTCGGTCGGGATGCGCGAGGGGTCGAAGCCGTAGAGGTTGCGCCCGGTGGGCAGGCTCTCGGGGTTCCTGATCGGGTCGCCGCCGTACTGGGTGTCGATGAAGCGGCCGTCGAGCGCCTTGAGCAGACCGGCGTGCTCGCCGGCTGCGGCAAGTGCGTCAAAGTAGGCGCGCCCCTCGCTCAGCAGCGCGTCTTCATCCGCCGCAGGCTCGGTCGCGAACGCGCCGGCGAGCAGGCGGTAGGGGGCAGACTCGGGCAGCGCCTTGTAGTCCTCCACGAACAGCTCGTCCGGCTCGGCCAGGCCGAGGCTCGCGTACAGCCGTTCGCCGAGCATCTGCATCACCGTGCCGACGCGATGCTCGAAGCGCGGCGCCTCGCCGAAGGTGTGCAGGCCGAGCGGCTGTGCGGTCTGCGCCAGCGTGTGCAGCCAGTCGTGCAGCTCGCGCTCGAAGGGGCGAAAGTCTGCGCGTGCGCGCTCGGCCGTCCAGCCGATGTCCTCGATCAGGGTCAGGCGTGCCGCCTCATCGACGATGGCAGCCATGGTGCGATCCTTGACTGCGCCGACGTCGAGCAGCTCGTACTCGTGCAGCAGGTCGTGCAGCGGCATCAGCTGCGCATGCAGACCGGCCGGTGCGAACGAGGGCGTCTGGTGGCTGATGATGGTCGCCCTGCCACGCCGCTTCGCCTGGGTGGCCTCGCCGATGTTGTCGACGATGTAGGGATAGATCACCGGCAGGTCGCCCAGCACCAGGTAGGGGTCGTCATGGATGGACAGGCCGCGCTCCTTGCCCGGCGTCCACTCCTGGCTGCCGTGGGTGCCGAAGTGGATCAGCGCGTCGGCATCGAAGGCGGTGCGCGCATAGAGGTAGGCGGCAAGGTAGAAGTGGGTCAGCGGCACCTTGGTGTCGTGGTAGATCGCCTTCTCGGGCGGCTCGTCGATGCGGCCGCGCGGCGGCTGCGGCATGATCACCAGGTTGCCAAGCTGCAGGCGCGGGATCGCGAAGCTGCGCGTGTCACCCGCACCGACCAGCATCGGGTCGTTCTCGGGCGGCCCCCAGTGCTTGTTGATGCGCTCGCGGACATGCGCAGGCAGGCCATCGAACCAGGCAAGATAGTCGGCAAGGGGCAAGGCCGCCGCGAGGTTGTCGGCCAGCAGGGCGTCGAGCCTGCCCTCGCGGTAGAAAGGTGCGAGCAGACGGGCTGCGCTGTCGATGAGCGCTTGTTCCTCGGCGGGCGGCACGGTGTAGCCCGCGCCCTGCAGGGCCTCGGACAGGCGGGCAAGACTGCGCGGTACGTTCAGGAACGAGGCCGACAGGTTACGCTCGCCGAGCGGGTAGTTGTAGAACATCAGCGCCACACGCTTGTCCGCATTCGCCTTCGCGCGCAGGCGGGCAATGCGGTACGCCTTATCCACCAGGGCGTTCGCCTGCTCGGGGATCAGCACGGCACGCTCGTCCTCGATCGCGGCGACCATCAGCGGGTCGCTCAGGCCAGCCTGCTCCGGAATCGCGAGCAGGAAGGGCACGGCACCGCCGGGCACCCCTTCGGCACTCGCACGCCAGTGGGCGGCGTCGCCCTCGCGCCAGGTCATCGCCTGCAGCACCGGGACGTCCAGCCTGGCGTAGTCCTCGCGCCGGCTGCCCTGGTACATGACCTGGAAGTTGAGCAGCACATCCACCGCCGCTCGCCCTTCGTCCATCACGATGTCGAGCGCGCCGCTCGGCGCCGTCAGCGGGTGGTAGAACACCACCGGCAGCGCCCCCCGCGCTTCCAGCATGCGCACCAGCTCGTCGATGTGCCCCATGCCCATGTTGCCGATATAGGCCTGGTGGACGACGATGCCGACCGCCGGGCTGCGCCGAGCGCGCTCTTCGCCCAGCCACTGGCGGTAGGCGGCAAGATCGCCGACCACGAGATCAGGGTGATCCGGGTGGTAGATGCCGGTGTCCGGGAACACCACCGGGGCCGGCACCGCGACGGCGGTTTCGCCGAAGAGGTGATGGCGGACATGGGCGAAGAAGCCGGCAAAATTGCGCTGGCTGCCGTTGCGGTAATAGGCGTACAAGGCCTCACCGGCCGCAGGCTCCAACCCGCCGCCCACCTGTACGCCACGTGCCGACGACAGCATCCAGGGCACAGCGAGGCGTTCGAGCACGGGCACGACCTGTTCGCGCATGCGTCGGCCGTCCTCCTCGCGCGGCGCGTCCAGCACGGCCAGCCTCACGCCGCGCAGGGCAGCCTCGACCGCATCCGCGGCGTCACGGTCGACATTGACCACGGCAAGATCCACCCCGGCCGTGTCGGCCAGGGCGCGCAGCGCGACGAACTTGCCACCGAGCACGAAGTCGCTGCTGATCACAGCAACCCGCCCAGCACGGGGCTGCGGCTGGAGGGCGATCGCCAACGCGGCGGCAAGCACGAGCAGCACACAGACGAAGATTAGATGACGCCAGGGTGCACGGGCTGGCGCATGCGAGACGGATTCGACCGGAGTGGAACTGTTCATGGAAGGCATCGTGGGTTCGACAAGCGCCCCGCAGGAACGCGGGACGCAACAACGGGCAGGCGGCGATCAGAACGCGCCGTGCAGCGTGACGCGCAGCGCGCGCGGGGTTTCCGAGTAGCTGAACAAACTGGACTTGTCGGCCAGGCGGACATTGGTGATGTTGTCGATGCCCGCCGTCACGCGCAGGTGCTTGTTGAACGCGTAGCCACCCTGCAGATGCAGCAGGTTGTAGGCTGGCGCCTTGCGCGCCGCCGAGGTGACATACTGACGGCCGGTGTGCTCCAGGCGGAGGGCTGCGCTCAAGGGCCCCTGCTTCCAGCCCAGACGGGCATTGAGCAAGTGGTCGGGCCGCGCATTGAGCGGCTTGCCCGAGGTCTTGTCCTCGGTGTCGAGCCATTGTCCGCCCAGGCGGGCATCGAAACCGCCGCCAAGATCCACGCGCAGTGCGGTCTCGACCCCCTGGATGCGGGCATCGTTGATGTTGTCGTAGATGTAGAAGGCCCGGGGGCCGACGCGCCGGATCTCGCGCGTGGTGATGAGATCGGTGACACTGTTGCGGAACGCGGTGAGCTCCCAGTCGATCGCACCCTTGGCGTACATGAGACCGAGCTCCCACGACTTGCTCGTCTCGGGCCGGATGTCACCGTTGCCGTAGAAGGTATGCGGTCCTTCGGCGCCCTCGTACGACGACGAGGCCTGCTTGAGCGTTGGCGCGCGGAAGCCTTCGCCGTAGCCGCCTCGCAGCGTCCAGGCATCGGTCGCATGCCAGACAAGGTAGGCGCGCGGACTGCTCTCGGCACCGAAGATCGAGTGTCGATCGCGACGGAAGCCGAGCGTGAGCGTGAGATCTGCAGCCAGTGCAATCTCATCCTGGATATAGAGCGCGCGAAAATCGGCGTCGTCCTTGCCACCGGCAAGGCCGGCGTTCTTCATCGTCTCGGTCCGGGTGTCGAAGCCCACCGTCAGGTACTGCATGCTGCCGAGCGCGAAGCCGACGCGCCCGTCCACACCGCGGTCGTCCATGCTCTGCGGGCGGGTGGGCGCCACGCCATTGGTGCGCCGGTTCGACACCGAGAAATCGGACTCCCAGGCGCGCAACTGGGTCTCCACACCCGACCAGTCGGCGCGCCAGGTCGCGATCGACTGCGAGCGATCGATGTCGTAGGTATCGCGGTAGTAGGTGCCGCTGCGGACCTGGTCGCGCTCACGCTCCTCGTTGCTGACGCGGTGCTCGAGGTCGAACGTGTGCGCGGCCAGCGGCTGCCAGGACAGCAGCAGATGCCCCGACTGCAGGTCGGTACCCTCGATCTCGGAGGTGCGCCGGTCTTCCTTGCGCTCGAGCGGCGAGCGCTGCAGCCGCGTGGCCGAGATCGCCATGCGCAAGGTGTCGGTCAGGCCACCGGAAAAATGGACACCGCCGCTGAGCGAATCACCCCCACCCGCACCCGCTACGCTGCGCCCGCCGAGGCGAACGCCGCCACGCCATTCGGCGTCGGGCCGGCGGGTAATCGTGTTGATGACGCCACCGAGTGCATCCGAGCCATAGAGCACGGACATCGGCCCTCGCACAACCTCGATGCGTTCGATGCTGTCGACAGGCGTCCAGTCATACTGGAAATCGGAATGTCCGACCCAGTCGTCGGTATTGATGACGCGCAGGCCATTGACGAGATAGAGGGTGTGCTTGCCGTCCATGCCGCGCAGGGACATCGTCTTGCGGCCAGCAACGCTTTGCCCGACGAGGCCGATTCCCGTCGTCTCGCGCACGGCCGCAAGCACATTGTCGGCCCCTGCGGCCTCGATTTCTTCGCGCTTGACCACCGCTGCCGCTGCGGGCACGTCGCGAACAGCCTGCTCGCGCTGAGTGGCGGTCACGAAGACCTCGTCGAGCCTCGAATCGGAAGCCGCCCCAGCCCAGGCCTGCGCGGCGGGCAGGACGGCGAGCGCCAGCATGATCCGTGACACACCGCCAAACGATGCGGACCGAAGCGTCGACTGAACGCCAGTGAAGGTAACCATCAAGCTCTCCAGGAAGGAAGATTTGGCTGGCTACCTATCCGTACAGGCGTTGGTTGCTGGCTGATATGCGAAAAAGGGACCGAACACTCCGCTTGGCTGCAGACAAGCACAGCACAAGCGGGCAAAATTGAGCTAGATAAAATCTAAGTAAGAATGATTTCTATTTGTAATTATTATACGCCGGCTTTGCCTCGAAATGAAAGCCGGCCCCGCAATCAGGAACACATCGGTATGAACCCACGGAAAACGCGCATTGCATCAAGCTCACCCGGTCGGCTGCGAATCCGGGACCTGGCCCTTCGCGACCGCGACCGGATCGCACAGTTCGAAGCGCAGCTACATCAGATCGACGGCATCCGGGAGATCGAGGCGAACGCAAGCGCCGGCAGCGTGGTGATCCGATACGATGGCGGCCGGATCGAGGCCGTCGAGCTCGAGCGCCGCGTCGATGCACTGGTCGACGCCGTGCTCGCCGCACCGCGCAGCCCGGGCCGCCGCAGCCTGCGCAGGCACGCGAACCGCATCGCCAAGGTCGGCATGCTGGGCAGCCTGGGGGCATCGCTTGCGCTCGCGGCCACCGGCAACAAGCGCTGGCACGCGCTCAGTGGCGGCGTGTTCGTAGCCTGTCTCGGCGTGCACATCGGGCTGCACCGCAAGGCCTTGCTGCGCTGACCGCCTTCCCGCGGCGATCAGGCAGCAGCCGTGTCTCAGGCGCAGCATCCGGCCAGGTGGATGATCCGGCGCGCCAGCAGGACAGCTGAAGCGCGGCGGGCAGCATCATCCGGCAGGTAGACCTCGACGCCCAGGTAGGCAAAACGGGGGTTGTTCCAGACCGCCTCCGGGATGACGGTGCGCGCATGCAAGGGCTGGCCCGCGTCGAGCGCAACGATACGCACCTGCTCGCGCAGCGAGGGCAGTGCTTCGCCCGCCGCAAGCGTAGCGGGCGACTCGAGCGCGTGCATGAGACAGGCTCGCAGGCGCGGACTCGCGCACAGCAGGTCTGCGCTTGGCCCCCTATCGTCATGTCCGGCATGGAGGTCAAGCAGCAGCCGGTGAGCGGGGCCGAGTTGCGACAGGAGCTGAAGGTAGAGTGCGCGGTGCACAACGCGGTTGCGGAAGCACTCGTCGGGCAGGGGCCGACGGCCGGACAAGCCGTCGGGAACCTCAAGCACGTCGATCTCGCCTGGATCGAAGCCATCGAGCACCTCGCGACCGAAGGCAAGCTCCTCGCGGTGGATACCGATCACGACGAGCACGCCCGCCACCACACTGCCTCCGTCTGCGCTCACACCGTGGCGTCGCCGCCGGCCCCCTTGCCTGCGGCCCGCTCATCGCCCGCCCGTTCATCGCCCGCCCACTCGTAGACGGCGACCGTTGCCGGATCGCACTTGCAGCAGGTGGTACCACAAGCCGATGCGGCGGCCAGGCGTCGCACCCTGCCCTTGCGTTCGAGCGTGGCGAGCATGGGTTCGAGCGCAGCCGGCGTGCTGCCCAAGCCGTTCGCCATGTCGGCAACGCTGGCGCGGCGGCGCTCCCGCAGGTAGTTGCCCAGGCGTGACAAGATCATCGCTCCCCCTCAGACCTGCTGCGGCAGGGGCATGCTGGCGCCTGCCTCGCGTGCGCCGTGACGCCGCAGCGCCCACAGCACCAGCCCCATGAACACGGTAACCCCGGCGATCCAGGCCAGCGATGCACCCGGATGCTGCGCCCAGGTGGCGGCCTGGTAGTACACCGTGGCCACGCCGTAGCCCATCGCCGTCGTCCATGCGGTGACGAACACCGCCCAGCGCGCACCCGACTCCTGATAGATCGCCGCGATCGCAGCCGTGCATGGCGCATAGAGCAGGATGAACAACAGGTAGGCGAAGGCCCCCGCCGCGCCGTCGAAGCGTGCGGCCATCGCGCCGAAAGTGCCGGTCGACACTGCCTGCTCCTCGGCCACCGCAGCCTGGTCGCTGAGGTCGCCAACGTCCAGGCCGATCGGGTCGGCCCAGGCGCCAAGCGCATCGGCCAGGTTCGCCGGGATGGTGGCGAAGGCGGCGGCGACGCTTTCGACGAGGTCGAAGGGGGTCTCCTCACCGCCCTCTTCACCCGCGTCCTTGGCGGCGAGCGCAGAGTAGGCGGCGTCGAGCGTGCCGACGACCGCCTCCTTGGCAAGTACGCCAGTGAAGATCCCCACAGCAGCCGGCCAGTTCTCCTCGGTCAGCCCCATCGGCGCAAAGGCCGGCGTGATGCTCCGCCCCACCGCGGCAAGCACGGAGGCATCGCTGTCCTCGTTGCCGTAGCTGCCATCGGTGCCAACCGAGTTGAGCACATTCAGCACCAGTACCATCGGCACGATCACCCGGCCGGCGCGCACGATGAAGGCCATCAGGCGCTCCCAGGCGTGGCGCAGCACGCCGCGCACGGTGGGCAGGTGGTAGGGCGGCAGTTCCATGATGAAGGGCGTCGGCTCGCCCTTGAGCAGGGTGTTGCGCAACACCAGCCCGGTCAGCACCGCCACTGCGATGCCGATCAGGTAGAGCCCGAACACCACGTTCTGTGCACCGCTCGGAAAGAAGGCGGCCGCGAACAGCACATACACCGGCAGACGCGCGCCGCAGGACATGAAGGGCGCCATGGCAATCGTCATCAGGCGGTCGCGGCGGTGCTCGAGCGTACGCGTGGCCATGATCGCCGGCACGTTGCAGCCAAAGCCGACGATGAGCGGCACGAAGGACTTGCCGGGCAGCCCCACCCAACGCATGAAGCGGTCCATCACGAAGGCTGCGCGCGCCATGTAGCCCGAGTCCTCGAGCACCGACAGGAACAGGAACAGGAAGCCGATGATCGGGATGAAGGTGGCGACCACCTGGATGCCACCACCGATGCCCTGCGCGAGCAGGACGGTGAGCCACTCGGGCGAACCGAGGCCGGACAGCAGTTCGGCAAAGCCATCGACCAGCAAGGCACCGGTAAACTGGTCGAAGAAGTCGATGAAGGCGCCGCCGATGCTGATGGTGAAGAGGAACATCAGGTACATCATCAGCAGGAAGATCGGCACTCCGAGGACGCGGTTGAGCACCACGCGGTCGATGCGGTCGGTGAGATCGCGCCCAACACGGCCGCTGACGGTGACCGCCGCCGCGGCGATGCGGTTGGCGAGCCCATAGCGCGCATCGGCCACCATGATGTCGAGATCGTCGTCAAGCCCAGCCCCCAGCCGCTCGGCTTCGGCAGCGACCGCCGGCCCCGCTGCGCGGCGTGCCAGGTCGTCGCCCTCGAGCACGCGGACCGCAAGCCAGCGCGCCGACGTTCCGGCAGCCCGGGCCGGCTCGCCGAGCAAGGGAACGAGCGTCTCGATCGCGCGCTCCAGCGCCGGCTGATAATCAACCGTGGCGCTCGCCGGCTGGCGCACCTGGACAGCGCTGCGGATCGCTGACTTCAGCGCATCCACGCCGCGGCCTTCGGAGGCCACCACCGGGATCACCGGGCAACCGAGCCGACGCGACAGCTCATCGGCATCGATGCGCAGGCCCTTGGCTTCGGCCACGTCCACCATGTTGAGCACGACCAGCAGGGGCACGCGCATCTCGACGAGCTGGCTCGTCAGGTAGAGGTTGCGCTCGAGGTTCGCGGCATCGACGATATTGACGACCAGCCCGGCCTCGTTGCCATGGACGAAGTCGCGCGCCACGCTCTCGTCGAGCGACACCTCGCGATCGACCACGTCGAGCGAATAGGTTCCGGGAAGATCCACGACTTCGAAGTGCCGCCCATCATGCCGGTACTCGCCGCACTTCTTCTCGACGGTGACGCCGGGCCAGTTGCCGACACGCTGGCGCGAGCCGGTAAGGGCGTTGAACAGGGTCGTCTTGCCGCAGTTGGGATTGCCTACAAAGGCAATGGTGTGTTCGTGGTTCATTGCAGCACCTGAATCAGAGTTTCTCGACTGTCAGGGCGTCGGCCTCGCCCTTGCGCAGCGTGAGCGCGAAGCCGCGCACGCGGATCTCGACCGGGTCGCCCATGGGAGCGACGCGTACGATCTGCAACTCGGCCCCAGGCGTGAGCCCCATCGACAACAGTTTGCGGCGATAGGCCCCGCCCGCCTCGGCAAAACCACTGACCTTTGCGCGGTCTCCGACCTCGAGTTGCTTCAGCATCATCACAACGACTCCAGCTGTTGACCGCGCGTGCAGCACGCACCCGCAGCATGTGAAGGGACGCGCGGCTCAGGCGCCGGCACGCGCCACCAGGATCTTGTGGGCCATGCCGGCACCCAGGGCAAAGCGCGTCTCGCCGCGCCCCACCACCAGGCCACCCCCCTGGCGCTGGCGGACGACGAGCTCGCTGCCGACATTCAGGCCGATCTCGGCCACGCGCAAGGCCATGGCCGAACCGCCCAGGATGGCAACCACGCAAACGGCCTCACCCTCGGCGGCCATCGCCAGGGGGAAGGCACTGGAACGGTCTGGGTGGCTCATGCGGCTACGCCCCCTTGTGCGGCGCTTTCATTCCGTACGCTCGGTCCGCGCGGCAGGCCGGCGCCAGCGAGCGCACGCAGCAGGATGGCGATCGTCGTGCCGTTGTGCAGGGCCGAAGCGGCCACCGGCGTCAGCCAGCCGAACGCAGCCGCCGACAGGATCGTGGTGTTGAGGCCAACCGTGAGCTTGAAGTTGCTGTCGATGAGGCGCCGCGTCGCCAGCGCGAGCGCACGGGCATCCGCCACACGGGCGATGTCGTCCTCGAGCAGCGCCACGTCCGACGCCAGCCGCGCCACGTCGGCGCCGTTGTGCATAGAGATGCCGACGTGCGCACCGCTGAGTGCCGGCGCATCGTTGACGCCATCGCCAACGAAGGCGATGCGCGCACCATCGGCTGCCAGCGCCTGCAGGATGCTGGCCTTGTCCTGTGGCATCAGCCCGGCATGGAACGCGTCCAGGCCGAGTGCTTCCGCCATTGCACGTGCGCGTTCGGGGTGGTCGCCGGTGAGCATCAGCACACGCCTGACGCCGAGCCGGCGCAAGCGGCGGATGGTTACCGCGCTGTTGCTGCGCAGGCCGTCACGCAGTGCAATCACGCCGAGCAGTTCGCCGCCGAAGCCGATGTAGAGCAGGGTCTTGCCCTCGACGTGGAGACGGTCGATGACCTCGCGGTGAGCCGCGACCGGAATGCCCTCGTCGTCCTCGACGAAGTGGCGCGAGCCGACCACGATGCGCCGTCCGTCAATGACGCTGGCCACCCCGTGGGCAACGATGAACTCGACTTCCTTGTGGTCGAAGTGGCGTGGCTTCTCCAGCCGCCGCGAGGCCTCGACCACCGCCAGCGCGAGCGGGTGGAAATAGTGTTCCTCGACCGACGCGGCCAGGTTGATCAGGTCCTCGGGCGAATAGCCGGGCTTGAAGGCCACCGAGTCGGTCACCTCGAGCCTGCCGGTGCTCAGGGTGCCGGTCTTGTCGAACACGAAGGTGTCGGCCTCGGCCAGTCGCTCGAGCGCCTTGGCGCCCTTGACCAGCATCCCAGACTTGCCGGCGGCATACATCGCCGCCTTGAAGGCCACCGGTGTGGACAGCTTGAGCGCGCAGGAATAGTCAGCCTGCAGCACGGCCGCCACACGCTGCCAGTCACGCGACACCAGCCAGGTGGCACCCGCCAGCCCCAGCACCATGGGCACCAGGCGGTCGGCCATGCGCGCGGCCTCGAGCTGGGTCTTGCTCTTGACCGCGAGCGACTGCTCGACGAAGTCGGCGATGCGCGCGACGGCAGCCTGGGCGCCAACCTTCTCGGCATAGATGCGCAAGCGCCCTTCCTCGACCAGCGTGCCCGACAGCACCGCATCGCCACGGCGACGCGCCACCGGCACGCTCTCGCCGGTCATCGTGGCCTCGTTGACCAAGGCCTCGCCGCCGAGCACCGTGCCATCGACCGGAATCACGGCGCCGGTCGCGACGATCACGGTGTCGCCGACGCGCACCTCGTCCGCGTCGACCTGGACTTCCTCTCCGTTGCGCTCCACCCAAACCTCGTCGACCGCGGGCTTGAGCAGGTGCTTGAGCAGTTCGTCCGAGCGGCGCTCGATCGAGGCCTCGAGGTACTCGCCGAGCGCGAGCAGGAAGGACGTGGTGTTCGCGGCGAGGAAATCGCGCCGGCCAATGGAGATCGCCACCGCCATCGCCTCGAGCACGTGCGACGTCACCCCCTTTTCGAGGAAATCGTCCATCGCCTCGCCCAGCAGCGGGATCGCTGTGCCGAGGGCCACCGGAGCCTGCAGCCCGGGCTGCAGCGAGCGCGTCGCAAGCAAGGTCGCCGCGCTCAGCGCCAGCGGTGCCGCGCTCGGCTCGCCATTGGCGGCGCCCGCCCTGCGCGCACGGACGGCATCCATGCGCAGGATCTCGATCGCGACGCGTTCGGCCGTAGTGGTCCTGTGGTCGTACTCCACGACCAGTGCGCGCGCAGCGGCATTGACGCGCACCTTGCGCACCCCGTCGACGACCAGGACCGCGCGCTCAAGGGCCTGTACGTCGGCCGATGCACCCGGGCGCAAGGCATAGCGCCAGCGCACCCGCCCCCGGGTCGCATGCACGGGCTCGAGCGCAGACACCCAGGCACTGGCCATCATGCGTCCCCGTGGCGCTCCGCCTCGACCTCGGCGCGGATGTCGGACATCTGCTCCTTCATCTCCTCGAAGCCGCCGGCGACACCGGCGTAGAGCTTGATTGCCGACTTCACGATCTTGCCGCGCAGTTCCTCGTCGCTCAGCACCCAGGCCGCGGCCGCGCCGATGAGCGCCCCGAGCAGGAACTGCTCGGTGTTGCGCGTGCGCAGGAAGGCCGGCATGCCCTGCAGCAGGCCCTTGTCCAGGCCAGCCGCGTGCAGGCCCGCCTGCAGACCGTCATACAGGCCCTGGCCGCCCTGGCCATCGCCCACGCCCTGCCCAAACCCGCCACTCGCTCCGTACATGCCCGTCATCGCCGGATCAGCCGCCATGCCGCTGTGGCCGTACTGCGGGTATTGGCCGTAATGCCCCTGGTACATCGGGCCGGCAGCCCCCGGGTGGCCACCCGCCATCTCGCCATAGGCGCGGCGGTGGGCCTTCTTATGCTTCTTGGACATCCTTCTTCTCCTGTTCGGTCTGCACCCGTTCGCGCAGCATTCGTTCGATGATCAGTACGCCGGCAGCACCCGCAGCCGCGGCGAGCAGCGCCGCCGCGTAGTCCTGCCGGCGTACGGCGTGCGCGGCGGCGCTGCCGGCGGTCAGCGCCGTACCGCCCTGCAGCCCATGGCGGAGCACGCGCTTGAGTTCGGTTCTGGAAAGGGGCGAGGCCTGATCCTGGAAAGCCGATACGCAGGCCCCTGCAACGAAGCCCTGCACGAAGGTGGCCCCCCCTATCCTGGGCGTCGGCGCCGGCATGAGGCGTGGCAGCGGCCTCATGACCCGGCCTCTCCATCATCGGCCGGCTCCCCGCCAGGCGCGGCTTTGGCCTTGGAGCTGGTCTTCGGAGCACGCCCTGCCGCGGGCCTGGCGGCACGCGCTGCACGCTTGCGCGGTGGCGCTTCGGGGGCGGCGGCGGGCGCAACGACATCGGCAACTGCTTCGGCAGTTGCGGACGCCTCTGCATCCTCGGCCGTCAAACGCTGGCGCACGCGTGCGGAAGCGCTCTCGATCGCCTCAAGGCTGGACACCGTCGCGCCGCGCAGCTTGTCCTGGGCTTTCTCCAGGCCAGCCTTGGTCTTGTCGGTCTTGATCAGACGGAGCGCGACTGCGCCGGTCAGCACCCCAGCTACAAAGGGAAACAGCGGGAACATGTCAGTTCTCCTTGCGTTGACGGCCGATCCTGTCCTTCAACAGGTAGACTCCGGCGCCCCCCGCGACCATGCCGGCCAGCATGGCGGGGTGTGCACGACGCAGAAGCGGACTGAAGACACCGATGGGGCCGGCATACGGGCCCAACTGCGAGAAGGCGCGCTCGAGAAAGTCGGACAGCGGTCCGTGGCTCACATAAGCCTGTTGTGGCGGGATGCCGTGAGCAGCGTGGTAATTCTCCTGGGCCGAGGCAGCTGCCACTGCCTGGCGGAACGCGGGCAGGTGGTTATGCAGGGCCGCTGCCTGCAGGTTCTGGAACACCCGGCGCACCTCGGGCTCTGCCACCTGGGTGAGCAGGTAGGCATACAGCTGCACATTGGCGATCTCGCCGACGACGGCGCGCTGGCAATTCGCCAACCAGGTCGGCTCGACCGTCGTCTCCTGCGCGAACGGATCGAGCGGACGCGGAATGCCGAAGCGCTCGCAGAGCCCCAGCAGGGCGGCGACATGTTGTCCTTCCGAGCGCAGGATGTTTGCAAACGGCGGCCGCTCACCGAAGGCTTCGATCACACGGGCGTAGAAGCTGCGGGCCGCATACTCGTCATAGAGCGCGATCCTGACAGCCTGGTGCACCACCGGGTACGGCGCGCGCGGATCGATCCGCTGCGTACGCAGGATCAGTTCGTCATGGTTTTGCATTGCCGATCTCCACGTAGGTATCGCGCAGAATGCGTTCGAGGATTGCTGCGGCATCCGACACCCTGCCGTCCAGCAGGTCGCTCCACGCCCGTTCGGGGATGAGCGCGGGGTCGTACTGCACGGTGCACGAGCGCGCGAGCAGATTGACCTGGACCGAGCGCACGCCCGGGATGTGGTCGAGCAGGGACTGGAACACCTGCGCACGTTCGCGCGGAAAGTCGATCGACACCGCCGCCGCCTCGACCTTGAGGCGGATTCGTCCGCGGATATGATGGGCGATGCGCACCTCCCGCAGGAAAGCGCGCAGTTCTTCGAAATCAGGCATCTTGCAGATCCACCCATCCACGCCGGGGGGCTGCGCAAGGGTACGGATCGAGCACCGCACGCAACGCCAGCCACCCCGAGCGAAAAACGCTCCAGGGGGTTCCTGGCTGGCAACTTCGGCTGGCTACGCGAACCCGACTCGATGCAGAAACCGGGCGGGAGCGAATCCACCGCTCAACCACCCCTTCACATCGATGAAAAAACTCTACGCCATCCCGCCGCTGCGGATATGACAAAAGTCAAACAGGGCTGCAATTGCAGCCCCGGTGCCGGCAGAATCAGAACTCCCAGGCGACGCCCGCATTGGCGATCGTGCGGCCGTTGCCTCGCCCAACTGCGGCAGACACTTTCACACCTTCGGCAATCGTGTAACGCAGCCCGACCTGGCGATCAGGGCCGGAATGCTCCTCGCCGAAGGTCTCGACGACGAAATCGACCTGCTCGCTCAGCGGAACGTCCAGGCCCAGACCCCAGAAATTCAGGTCTTCGTCGCCCTTCGTCCAACCTCGGCCAAGGTTGAGGTGAACCCTCGGCCCCTGCTCGAACGCCCAGGTCGCAAGACCTGCCAGCGAATGGGCTCGTGCCGTGCCCTCGCCGCTCACGCGCTCGCGGCCATACTCGTACTTCAGGCCCGCCGACAGGCCAGTCTCGGCCTGCAGGGGTATCCACTTCAGCGCAGCGCCGACGGCGCGGATCCTGGCGTCGGGATCGGCGTCGCGATCCTTGGCCCGGCCGAGCCCGACCTCCACCTCGACGTTGTCGATCGGCCCGAAGCCAGCGGCGCCCTCGAAGCCGCGCACCCCGCCATCGCGACTCCAGCCGAACTCCAGCTTGGCGGCGCCGTGCACCAGGCTCATCGTCATCGTCGATATGACGCGTATCAGGGCGGACTCGCCTCTTCGAGCACTTCCTCGCAGCCCGTTCCCGAATCGGGCCGCGGCGCCACGAATACTGCGCCCAGATAGCGCGCGGCGAGGCCATAGGCCACCACCCAGGCGGCAACGCTCACCGCCTGCAGACCCGCGATCGGCAGGCCGGGCAGGCCCGAGGCCGCGCGCGCCAGCGCCGCCACCACCAGCCCGACTGCGGCCAGCAGTACCCAGGACCTCATGTCCAGTTCGTGGCCCGCATGTGTGCGCCCGGCGATGCACAGCACGCCGAAGATCGATACCCCCATCGCGCCGATTGTCAGCAAGTGCAGGCCTGCACTGGGCGCCACCGGCACACCGAGCAGGGCCAGGCCGCTCAAGGCATAGCCTGCCGCCATCAGCCAATACACCACGTAGAGCATGAGTGCCCAGCGCGACAGCAGCGCGCGGCCGACATGCCAGTCGTTGAGCAGGTTGAGCACGGCGGCAGCCGCAGCCAGCGCCACCCACCCGGCAATGACCGATCCGGGCAGCACGAACTCGACCGCGGTGTACAGCGCCACACCGAAGATGGCGAGATTGCGTCGCGGCGGACGCGCGCGGTAATCAGGCAGGTCGTCGTCCTCGCCATGGCGGCGGGCCGCAGCACCATCGCGTCGCAGACGCTCGGCATCGAGCGCATCGTTGACGATGCGCATGGAGATGCGGCTCAAGGCGACCACGATCAGCACCATCATCACGCCGACACCTACCTTTACCCAGCGCATCGGATACAGCCCGCCCAGGGCGTCGGCATGGAAGCCGGCCAGCGCCAGCCACATCGCGCCCAGCCCCCACAGGAAGGCGAGGTGGCGACGCTCGGGGTCGCGCCACAGGCGCGGTGCGACGAGCGCGATCAGCGCGCCGAGAAAGCCCAGGTTGAGCACCGCCGCCAGGGCCTCCCCAACAACGCCCAATGTCCCGGACAGCCAGAAGGCGAGACGGGCAGCCGCCCACAGCAGGACCATACCGAGCGCGACACGGCGCCCCAGGGCGGGCGTACCGGTGAACTCGGGCACCGCCGTCAGCAGAAAGCCCGCCACCGCAGCCAGTCCGAAACCGAACATCAGCTCATACGCATGCCAGACGATCGGGCCGCCGGACACGGCCGGCACGCCCAGCCCCCAGGCAAGAAAGCCCAGCCAGATCGACAGCAGAATCACGGCGTACCCGGCCGTGGCGAGGAAGAAGGGGCGAAAGCCGCACATGAACAGCGGCCGCGCCGCCAGCTGGTCGAACAAGGTGTCGCGAGTCGTAAAGCGCATGACGTGTACGCCTCAGCCGCCGCAGCGCGCGCCGCCACGGGCGCCCAGCACCGGCTCGGCGGGCACGACCAGGCGCAAGCCTGCACCCGGGCGCACTGCCGGCACCTCAGCCAACGCAGGCACGGCGGGCGGCAGGCCGAAGCTGTCGCGCACCGCCTCCGCCTGCAGCAGTTCCGCGGTATGGTGATAGACCCAGGCGTCGTCCCTGCTCGCCGCAGGCTGACCGAGCTCGAACCGGCACACGATGCGCCCGGGCGTGGGCGCCATCACCAGGATGGCGTCGGACAGGCGGACAGCCTCCATGAGGTCGTGGGTGATCATCAGCACGCCCATGCCTTGCTCGGCCTGCTGCGCCAGCAGCAGGCGGTAGAGCTCTTCCTTGAGACCGACATCGAGCGCCGAGAAGGGCTCATCGAGCAGCAGCAGTTCGGGCGCCAGCACCAGCGCGCGCGCAAGCGCAACACGGCTCTGCATGCCGCCCGACAACTGGTGGGGAAACTTGTCGAGGTCGCGATGCGCGAGACCCAGGCGCAGGGCAAGCTCGCGAGCGCGAAAGTGGCGCTCGTCGCGCCCCACGCCGGCGGCCTTGAGACCGAGGGCGATGTTGTCGAGCGCCGTCTTCCACGGCAGCAGGCGTGGCTGCTGGAACATGAAGGCGGTGCTCGAAAAGCTGTTCGACACCTCACCCGCCTGCACCGTCAACAGACCGGCAGCAAGGTGCAGCAGCGTGGTCTTGCCACAACCCGAGGGGCCGACCAGGGCGACCACCTCTCCCGCACGCAGGCGGAAATCGATGCCGGCCAGTACCTCGTCGCGCCCGAAGGCGTGATCGAGCGCGCGGATGCGCAGTTCATGCTGCGTGCCGGCCGCTGCCGGCAGTGTGCCGATGCTCATGCGCCCTGCTCCCGCCAACGCTCAACCTCGCGCTTGATCGGTTCGAGCACCAGGTACTCCACCGCCAGCAGCAAGCCGACCACCGCCGCGATCCAGGCCATGGTCGACGCCGTGTCCAGGTGCGAGCGCGACACCGCGAGCGCCGCACCGACGCCATCCTGGGTGGCGAGCAGCTCGGCCATCACCACCACCTTCCAGGCCGTGCCGAGCGCGGCGATCCAGGCCGGGAACAGGTAAGAGACGACATGCGGCAGATAGACGTCGACGAACATCATTCGCCGCGGCAGGCGGAAGGCCTCGGCCATGCCGCGCAGGTGGTTGTCGAGCGTGCGCGTGCCCTGCAGCGCCCCGATAAAGATCACCGGGAAGGCAGCGACGAAAACGGTGAACACCGGTGTGCCGTCGCTCGCGCCGAACCACAGCATGGCGAGCACCAGCCAGGCGATCGGCGGCGTGCCCATGAGCACGGTGACGAGCGGGCGCGACATCATGGATGCGGTCATCGACAGCCCGGCGACCAGCCCCAGCACACTGCCGGCAAGCACCGCCAGAACATAGCCTGACAGCGCGCGGCGAGCAGTGGCGGCGAGCTCGGGCCAGGCAGCGCCGCTGTCGATGAGCGCCCACAGCGTGGCGAAGGCCGAACGCGGGTCGGGCATGACCAAGGGCCCGTAAACGAGGCTCACCGCCTCCCAGGCGGCGAGCAGCAGGAACAGGCTGGCGATCGCGCCCCAGCCGCTCCACAGGTAGGCGGGCAACCCGGCGAGCCAGGCGCGCAGCAGCGTCATCGCATCCCCGCTCCGGCGTAGAAGCCATCATCGGGGAGCTTGCCACCGACCAACGCGGGGTTCTTTGCAAGCAGGTGGCCGTACATGAACTCGAGTTCGGCGCGCGCTGCCGCCGCCGGCACGGCGTCGAGCTGGCTCACCGCGATCGAATCGGCCACCGCCTCGGCGCTGAGCATGTCGATGCGTGCCGCCACCGCCTTGCCACAGGCTTCGGCGTTGGCCTTGCACCAGGCCAGCGAGCGCACGTACTCGGCCTCGATGCGCGCGACCAGCTCGGGGCGCGCGCGCAGGGCGCCCATCACCGCAATGCCGGCCTGCGGGATGCGTGCCTCGCGAGCGAACACCCGCCCCCACTCCTGCTGCAGGTCGACGCTGCGGTGGAGCTCGGGGGCAAGCACGCTGAGCGGGAATGAGCCCGTCTTGCGCAAGGCCATCGAGGCGGCAGGCTCGGCAAGCAAGGCATGGTCGACGCGACGCATGACCAGCAGCTGCATCGCATCGACCGGGCTGGCAACGTAGCGCAGGTTCAGATCCTTCCTGACGTCGATGCCCTGCTGCTCGGCCAGCAGCTGCAGCACGATGTCGGGCATGTCGCCGCGAAACGGCATCGCCAGCTCCTTGCCGCGCAGGTCGGCAAGCGATTTGAGCGTCGGATCGCGCGACACCAGCCACAGCACGCCCCAGGTCGACACGTTGATGAGTTGCAGCTTGGCGCCGCGGTTGTACAGGTTGGCGGCGACGTTGGTCGGCATGGCGAGCACGTCGGCACGGCCGTCGAGCGCCATCACGCGCAGCTGGTCCGGGTCGCGCCAGGGCACGAACTCGACCACCTCGGCGACGTCGGCGAGCGCACCGGAGTCGGCCATGTGGATCAATGCATTCGACACCGAGGCCGAAGGTCCGGACAGGGTCAGCCTCGGCAGCTTCTGCGCATGTACGACGCCAGTGACGAGCAGGAAGGCGCATACCACGCACACGTGCAGCACGGCGCGTGTCCACGCCGGCAGCATCAGTGCGCGCCGCTCGCGCCGGGCGGCCACCGCCCCCTTCTCCGCGCCCGACGCGCCCGATGCACCCCCGAAGCGCTGCGTCGAGCGGTCCGCAAACACGACGCCGCGCGAGCGCCGGCGTCGTCCTGAGTAGCGGTGGCCGTTTTCCATATCAGAAGCTCCCGTTCAGGCTGAGTGCGACACCGCGCCCGGGCGCGGCAAGCTCGTTGCCGGAGACGCCGTCGGTCTGATGCTCGTGGTAGCGCTTGTCGGCGAGATTGGTGAGCTGTACGGCCAGGCCGGCGGACTCGAAGGCGCCGACCTTGCCGAAGTGCCAGCCGAACCCGGCATCCGCGGTGACGAAGCCGGCGGTACGGTTCTCGGTGCCATTGGAGAAGCGCGTGGCGATGCGGTCCTGCTCGGCCACCGCGCGCAGCTGGGCGCGCCACCAGAAGCCGCGCTCGGCCGGCTGGCCAATGCCGAGCGTCAGCTCGGGCGCCGGCATCTGGAACAGCGGCTCGTTGTCCTGGTGGTTCTTGCCGCGCAGCCAGGTAAAGCCGGCGTCGGCAACGAAGGCGCCGAGCGGCATGCTGGCGCTGCCCTCGATGCCGTAGATGCTGACCTTGTCGAGGTTCTCGGTGCGCTTGAGCGGCAGGCCGGTACCCGGATGGCTGGCGCCGGTGATGCGCCCTGCGATGTAGTCGTCGATACGGGTGTAGAAGGCCGCCACGTTGTAGCTCAACCCGGCCGCGGTGGACTTCAGGCCGATCTCGAAGCTGGTCGACACTTCGGGGTCGAGCTGGGGGTTGCCGACATGGAAGTAGCCATCCCCGCGCGCCGAGTCCTCGAAGCGCTCGCGCATGTCGGCAGCGCGGTAGGCGCGACCGATGTTGGCGTACGCGTTCAGCGCCTCGGCCAAGGGGTGCACCACCCCCAGGGACCACGACAGGTTGTTGTCCGACTTCTTCAGCCCGGTCGTACGAGCATCCGCACCCCAGCCTTTCTGAGCCGCATTGCCCGTGACGCGGTCGTAGCGCGCGCCCGCCACCAATCGCGTGACACCCAGCTCGAACTCGTCCTGCACGAACACCCCTGCGGACTTCACCCTCCCCCTGCTGAAAGGGTCGTTGCGCACGGTAGCCTCAAAGCCGGTCGCCGGATTGCCCATATAGCGCTCCGGGCTGCCCTTCATCTCCCATGTATCGACACCCACCGTCAGCAGATGTGCCCCCGCTAACGGGAAGACATACTTCGCCTTCGCTCCATTGGTGGAGAACGTAACGTCGTTGCGCACGTAATTCTTGCCGAACCGCTCGGTATACGCGCGAATCTGGCGAAAGACCTCCTGACGGTACACCTCGGCCGAGAGGGTCCCATCACCTAACGTCATGTCGGTGCCGAGTTCGTAAAGCTCGCGGCGCTGCTCGGGAGAATGGATTGTGACCTCTCCCAAAGGCGTCTCTGCGTAACTGCCATCGGGCAAGCGTCTGCGAAAGCTCTGCTCCCGTGCCGAGCCGGGGTACCAGACATCCTCGTCGTTATGGCGCTGCAGGTTCAGGCGCAGGCTGACACCGTCGGCGACGCGGTGGCGGTACTTCGCCAGCAGCGTGTCGGACTGGTAGCCGGTGCGCGCCTCACGCCCATCGGGACTGCGATAGTCATCGACGTCACGGCCGGCGACGCCGAGCACGAGCGCATTGTCGGCACTGGCATGCTGCAGCAGCAGCGCGCCGGCAATGCCCTTGTCGACGCTGCTGAAGCGGACACCCGCTCGGCCGCCGGTGCGCGCCTGGTCGCTGAACTCGGCCTCGGGCGTGATCAGGTTGACCACACCGCCCATCGCGCCACTGCCGTACAACACCGAACCCGGCCCCTTGACCACCTCGACGCGCTCGAGCAGGCCGAGATCCATGAACGATGCGATCGCCCCCTGCGGCTGGGCGGAATTGACCCGCAGGCCATCGACCATGACCACCACGCTTTCCTTCTTGAGCCCACGCAGCACCGGGTTCTGCCCCCAGGCACCGTCGGACTGCGCCGCCAGGCCCGGCTTGCCGCGCAACAGCTCGCCGGCTACTGCGCCGCTCGCCGCAGGAGCGTGGAGGATCTCGACCGCCTGTGGCGTCTCCAGCACGTCGGCGGCATAGCCTTTGGCGGTGACGACCTGGGTGCCGAGCACGGTGTCGGCTGCGACCGCAGGCAAGGAAGCGAAGGAAAGGCCCAGCATCGCCGGGGCCAGCGCGCGCAGACGCAAATGCATGACAGCTCCAAGGGTTCTCGAGCTGGCTGGCGGCGGCTGGCTTGCTCTTCAGGATATAAGGATCGGACGAAATGATAATACAAAAATGCGAATTATTCGCATTTGATCCCGATCAAAAAAACCCCTCCTGCTGTGTCGCCCTTGCGTACCTGTCAGCGCCAGGTCACGGTAGCGGCAAGCAGATAGCCTGCGCCATACACGGTCTTGATGAACTTGCCGCTATGCCCGCCCTGCTCGAAACGCTTGCGCAAGCGCGACACGCGCAGATCGATGCTGCGATCGAGGGCGGACACGTCGCGCCCGGCGAGCAACTGCTCGCGCGACAGGATCTGGTTGGGACGCTCGAGGAAGGCGATGAGCAACTGCGACTCGGCCAGACTCAGGGTCTCCTCGACCCCCTCTGGCGACACCAGGCGATGCGTGCCGCGCTCGAAGGTCCAGCCTGCAAAGCAGGCAACGCCCGGGGGCTGGGCGCAGGCCGCCGGCTCGGGCTGGTAGCGGCGCAGGATGCTGCGCACGCGCGCGATGAGTTCGCGCGGCTCGAAGGGCTTGACCACATAGTCGTCGGCGCCGAGCTCGAGGCCCATCACACGGTCATGGGTATCGTCACGGCCGGTGGCAATGAGCAGACCGAAGCGATGACGGCCACGCACCTGCTGCAGCACCTCCATGCCGTCCATGTCGGGCAGGCCGAGGTCGAGGATGGCGAGATCGGGCGACTGCATGCGCAACTGGCGCAGGAATTCACCCCCGGTCGGGAACACCGCATGGCGGTAGCCGAAGCGCTCGAGCGTACCGGTGATCAGCCGCGCCACCGCGGCATCGTCCTCGACGACGTGAATCAACGCCTGCCCTGGCTGTGCCCTGTCGCTCAACTCGGCTCCCTCAAGCTTGAAGCATGCTTTGCCCGCGGCGCGATTGGCGGCGCGGACGCTCAGGCGATCGCGGCATGCAGCGCGGCGGCAAGCTGCTCTGCGCTGAAGGGCTTGTCGAGCACCTGCACGTCCGCTTCCTCGCGGCCGTCCTCCGCCTTGTCGGCGTAGCCGCTCATCAGCACCAGCGGCAACTCGGGCCGGAAACGGCGCACGAAGCGTGCAAGCGCACGCCCGTCCATGCCCCCCGGCATCACGATGTCGGACAACACCAGGCCGATCGCGGGGATATTCTCGACCATGTCGGCGGCCTCGTGGCCACTTTCGGCCTCGAGCACGGCGCAGCCAAGCGCCGAAAGCTGCTTGCGCACGACGTCGCGCACCTTGTCGTCGTCCTCTACGAGCAGGACCAGGCGCCCCTCGAGCGCCGCTGCCGGCGCCACGCTCACGGGTGGCAGCGCGACCGCTTGCACCTGCTGCGGCGCCTGCGGCAGCAGGAGCGACAAGGTGGTGCCGACTGCCTGCCGGCTACGGATCCGCACCCCCCCGCCCGACTGCTTGATGAACCCATACACCATCGGCAACCCGAGACCACTGCCGCGGCCAAAGCTCTTGGTGGTGAAGAAGGGCTCGAACACCCGCGCCAGCGTCGCGCTATCCATGCCCGTGCCGTTGTCGCTGACCGCAATCTGGACATAGCAGCCGGGCGGCAGTTCAAGGTCGGCCGCCGCCCGCCCCTCGATGCACTCGAGCGAACACTCGATGCGCAGCTCACCTCCATTGGGCATGGCGTCGCGGGCATTGAGGGCGAGATTGAGCAGAGCGCTCTCGAGCTGGTTGGGGTCGACCAGCGCGCGCAGATCGACGTCGCGGGAGGCCGTTGAGATGGCGATCGTGCTCGGCAACGAGCGCCGGATCATGCGTGCCATGTCGAGCACGAGGCCATTGACCTCGACCACCACCGGCACGATCGGTTGCCGGCGCGAGAAGGCGAGCAGCCTGCGCACCAGTCCGGCGCCGCCCTCGGCGGCCGCCATCGCCGGCTGCACATATTCGTCCACCGCGGGATGCTCGCCCAGCACCTCGATCAGGCCCTGCAGGTTGCCCATCACCACGGTGAGCATGTTGTTGAAGTCGTGGGCGAGACCGCCGGTGAGCTGGCCGATCGCTTCCATCTTCTGCGCCTGGGCGAGCGCGTCCTGCGTGCGGCGCTGTTCGGTGATGTCGACCGCATGCACATAGCAGCCGATCACCTCGCCATCCGGCCCGAAATCGGGCACCAGGGTGCTGCGGGTAAAGCGCGTCTCGCCGTCCGGGCCGGGCATGCTGTACTCGTAGCTCACCTGCTCGCCGGCAAGCGCGCGGCGCACCTTGTCCTCGACCTGGGCGAACACGTGGGGGCCGATCACCTCGGGGATGGGGCGGTCCTTCATTGCCTCGCTGGTGGTGCCGAACCACTGCGCGTAACGCTTGTTGCCGTAGCGGAACACCCAGTCGTGATCGAAGTAACCCACATGGGCCGGAATCGTATCGGTGATCTGGCGCAGGCGCAGTTCGCTGTGACTGAGCCGCTCCTCGCTCGACATCTGCTGCTCCCGACTCATCCCCGTGGCGCTCCAACTCAGTCCGCAATCACCCGCACAAAACCGGCCCATTCTATGCCTGTGCCGGCCATGCGGACGCCCAGGACACGATTCAGTACATTCCCACGCAATTACGGACAAGATGTTTTGTCATTCTCCATACCCGACGGTATGGAGACCCAGGCCGTCCCTGGGCTCGCCATCCCGATCGCCAACCTGTTGCACACATCTGGGAGTGGAGAAGGATGTCGAAGACTGCATACGAACAAGGACTGGACAAGAATCCGGCGAACTACGTGCCCCTGTCGCCGCTCAGCTTCATCGAGCGCACCGCCATGGTGTACCCCGCGCGCACCAGCGTCGTGCACGGCGCTCGCAGCTACACCTGGGCGCAGACCTACGAGCGCTGCCGCCGCCTGGCGAGCGCGCTGGTCGCCCACGGCGTGGGCAAGGGCGACACGGTGGCGGTGATGCTGCCCAACGTGCCGCCGATGTTCGAGGCCCACTTCGGCGTGCCGATGACGGGCGCCGTGCTCAACACGCTCAACACCCGGCTCGACGCCGAGGCCATCGCCTTCATGCTCAAGCATGGCGAGGCCAAGGTGCTGATCACCGACCCCGAGTTCGCGGGCGTGATCCGTGCCGCGCTAGAGTTGCTCGACGGCGACAAGCCGCTCGTCATCGACGCGCTCGACTCCGAATACCCGGGCACCGAGCGCGTCGGAACGCTCGAGTACGAAGAGGTCCTCGCCGGCGGCAACCCCAACTACGCCTGGCGCCTGCCGGCCGACGAGTGGGACGCGATCGCGCTCAACTACACCTCGGGCACCACCGGCAACCCCAAGGGGGTGGTCTACCACCACCGTGGCGCATATCTGAACGCCGCCTCCAACATCATCAGCTGGGGCATGCCGCAGCACTCGGTCTACCTGTGGACGCTGCCGATGTTCCACTGCAACGGCTGGTGCTTCCCGTGGACCCTGGCAGCCAACGCCGGCGTCAACGTCTGCCTGCGCAAGGTCGATCCGGCGCTCATCTTCGAGCTGATCCGCAGCCAGAAGGTCACCCACATGTGCGGCGCGCCGATCGTGTACGGCATGCTGATCAACGCCCCCGACGCACTGCGCGCCGGCATCGAGCACAGCGTTGCCGGCCTCATCGCAGGTGCCGCGCCCCCGGCCGCGATCATCGAAGGCGCCGAGCGCATCGGCTTCGACATCACCCACGTCTATGGCCTGACCGAAACCTACGGTCCGGCATCGGTGTGCGCCAAGCACCCCGAGTGGAACGAACTGCCGATCGACCGCCGCGCCGAGCGCAACGGTCGCCAGGGCGTGCGCTACCACATGCAGGAAGCAATCACCGTGCTCGACCCGACCACGATGGAGCCGGTGCCCGCCGACGGCGAGACCATGGGCGAGATCATGTTCCGCGGCAATCTGGTGATGAAGGGCTATCTCAAGAACGAGAAGGCCACGAATGAAGCCTTCGCGGGCGGCTGGTTCCACACCGGCGACCTCGCGGTCATGCACCCGGACGGCTACGTCAAGATCAAGGACCGCTCCAAGGACGTGATCATCTCCGGCGGCGAGAACATCTCCTCGCTTGAGGTCGAAGAGGTGCTGTACCGCCACCCCGCAGTGCTGACTGCCGCCGTGGTCGCCAGGCCAGACGAGAAGTGGGGCGAGGTGCCCGCCGCCTACATCGAGGTCAAGGACGGCGCCGGCGTGACCGCGGACGACATCATCGCCCACTGCCGCGAACACCTCGCTCGCTACAAGGTGCCCAAGCACATCGAGTTCTGCGTCCTGCCCAAGACCTCGACCGGCAAGATCCAGAAGTTCGCGCTGCGCGAAATGGCCAAGTCCGCCTCGGCCATCGAGTAAGCACCCCGCAAGGCCCCCCGAGACCCGGGCGGCGGCCATCGTGCCGCGGCCCGGGCCTCCCCCAGCATAACGACAACCCAAGGAAGACAAACCATGTTGATTCAGCGCCAGCACGGCGCCGAGCATCCGTATTGGCCGCTCGGCCCGTTCAAGATCCGCCTGCCCTTCATCCACTATCGCTGGGAATACCCCGAGATGGTGCAGGGCCTGTTCATGTTCGTGGTCGGCCTGGCCATGATCCCGCTGCTGCAGAAGTACCTCGGCATGCCCTACGAGGCGGCGCTCGCCTTCTGCGTGATCGCTGGCATCGGCTACATGCTGCCCGCGCTGCTCGGCGTACCGCTCGTCCCGGGCTGGATCACCCCCGCAATCCCGGTCGTCATCCTCTTCCTGCAGGGCTTCGAGCCCGGACCCGAGGCGGTGCGCGCGATGTTCGCACTGCAGATCACGGTATTCGCCATCTTCCTGATCCTGGGTATCACCGGACTGGGCAACAGATTGGTGACGATCATCCCCAACTCGCTCAAGAGCGGCATCATCATCGGCGCCGGCATCGCGGCGATGATGGGCGAACTCAAGGCCGGCGGCCGTATCGACAGCACCCCGATCTCGCTGCTGCTGGGCTCGATCGTGTCGGCCTACATCCTGTTCTCGCTCTCCTTCAAGCACATCGTCGAGACCAGCCGATTCGCCAAGACGATCTCCAACTTCGGCATGATCCCTGGCCTCTTCGTCGCCATCCTGGTGGGCTGGGCGGTCGGTGAATATCCGCTGCCGAGCATCGAGTGGGGCATCACCCAGCCCGACTTCAAGGGCATGACCGAGTACCTGATCTTTGCCGTCGGCATGCCCAGCCTGGACATGTTCCTGCTCGCCATCCCGACCGCGATCATCGCCTACGTGATCGCCTTCGGCGACATCCTGGTCGGCTTCACGCTGTGCAAGCGCGTTGACCACCTGCGCCCGGACGAGAAGATCGAGCTCGACGTCACCCGCGTGCACCTGGTCACCGCGCTGCGTAACGGCATCCACGCCTTCTTCGCCCCCTGGCCCGGCCTCGCCGGCCCGCTGTGGACCGCCGCCCACGCCACCGTGGCCGAACGCTACGCGCTGGGTCGCAAGTCGATGGACTCGATCTTCTCCGGCGGCGGTACGTTCTGGATCACCGGCTTCGTCGCCCTCTTCATCCTGCCGCTGGTGTCCTTCTTCAAGCCGGTGCTGCCGATCGCGCTGTCGCTGACCCTGGTGCTGACGGCCTACATCTGCATCATGGTGGGCATGGAAGAGCTGAAGAACTCGACCGAACGCGGCGTGGCCGGCATCGTTGCGGTGACGCTGGCCATGCCTGATCCGAAGGCGACCGTGTACGCGGTGGTGATCGGCCTGCTGCTGTACTGGCTGATCGAGCGTCCCAACGCCGCCCAGCGCGCCAAGCAGGACCTGTCGATCATCGGCGACAACACGGCCGACATCGAAGCCGGCGACGAGCACGGCGTGGCCAGGAAGTAATCGTCAAATCGGATCGCACGCTGCGCTGGGGCCCGCCCCGGCGCAGGCGGCCGCCGAGGGGGCTGGAGCTGTTAGCAGAAACGCTACCAGCCCAGCCCTTTTCTCATCAGCAGCAGCACCGCCATGCCGAGGATGAAGGGCAGCCAGGGGTTGCGCCAGCGCACGGCCACGGCAACCACCACGATGCCGGCGGCGAGCTTGGGGTTGAAGGGATCGAAGCTGCCGCCATCGAGCAACAGGTCAGGCATCACCAGCGCCGACAGCGCCGCCGCTGGCGCATAGCGCAAGGCGCGCTGCAACGCAGGCGGCAGACGGCCTTTCTCGCCGGCGAGGATGAAGCTGCCACGGGTGAGGATGGTGGTCGAGCCGATCGCCAGCAAGGTCAGCCACAGCCACAGGCCCTCGCTCATCACGCCTTCGGTCATCGCACCGCCCTCCCCGCCAGCGCGCGTTCGGCGACAAACCCGGCACCGATGCCGAGCGCGATGCCGGCGATCAGGCCAAGACGCAACGGCAGCTCACGCAACAACACCGCGCCCAGGCCGCCGACCAGGGCTGCTACCCACATCGGGCGCTCGCGCAACATCGGGATCATCATCACCATCAGCGCGATCGTGGTCATGAACTCGAGCGACCAGTCGCGCGGAATCACGCCGGCCCCCAGCACGCCTCCCAGCACGCAGCACTGCCACAGCGCCCAGCAGTACAGCGAGGGCACGATGTAATAGCCCCAGCGCCAGTGCGGATCGTCCGCCTTGTGCAGCTTCTCGGCGCCGATCGCGAACATGCCATCGACCAGCAGGTAGCTCGACGCCAGGCGGCGCATGAAGGGGTGGCCGTGGAACACCGGCGCCAGTGCCGCGCTGAAGATGACGAAGCGCAGGTTGAGCACCAGCGCAGTAAGGAAGATCAGCCACAGCGGCGCGCCGCTGCCGATCAGCGGCAGCGTACCGAGCTGGGCCGTGCCGGCATAGACCAGCAGGTTCATGCCCATGGCCTCGAGCGGCGACAGCCCGATCGAGCGCATGGCGATGCCGGTGACCACGGCCCAAGGCACGAGACCGACCGAAAGCGGCAAGAAGTCGCGCATGCCCTCGCGGGCACCGCGGCGGAAGGACGATTCCATGAGGCGTGCGTGCAAAAAGCGTCCAAGCATAACAGGCCCGCGCGACAAGTCGACGCTCACACCATGCGCATCGCCCTCCCGTAGGAGCGGCGCCAGCCGCGAGCCTTTCGCGCGGCGCCAATGCGCGATGTCGCCTTCAACACCTCGCGGCTCGCGCCGCTCCCACGGCACCCCACAGCACTGCGCGCGCCGCTGCACGTGTGTGCGCTCAAGGCCTTACAAGCACTCAGAACCCGAGCGCCTCGCCCGCACCGAACAGTGTCGCAATACCAAGGCCGAGGAAGATCGCTGCAGCAATGCCATGCACCAGCCGTACCGGCATGCGCGCGGCGATGCGGTCGCCGAGTACCACCGCCGGCACGTTGGCGATCATCATGCCCAGCGTAGTGCCTGCGACCACCGCAACCAGGGCCTGGTACTGCGCGGCCAGCGCCACGGTGGCGACCTGCGTCTTGTCGCCCATCTCGGCAAGGAAGAAGGCGATCAGGGTGGCACCAAAGACACCAAGACGCGGCAGCTTGGCGTCGTCTTCATCGAGCTTGTCGGGGATCAGCGTCCATACCGCCATCGCGATGAAGGACAGGCCCAGCACCCAGCGCAGGGTCTGCGGCCCCATCAGGGTGGTGAGCCAGGTGCCGACCGCAGCGGCGAAGGCATGATTCGCCAGGGTGGCAACCAGGATGCCGGCGATGATCGGCCATGGGCGGCGGAACTTGGCGGCAAGGATGAAGGCGAGCAGCTGCGTCTTGTCGCCGATCTCGGCAAGGGCGACGATGGCAGTGGAGATGAGGAAGGCGTCCATTCGATTCCAGTCCTGGCCGGCAGAACACCCATGACCCCGCGCCACCCCGGCCATTGACGGCAGCAGCAGGGTCAAAGGTCTTGCCAGGTCCATGGACCCGTGCGCACCACGGCCGGACGGCCGAGCATGTTGGCGCGCACCCCTCCCGAGCTCCGGAGGGCGGCTACTCCCCAATGACGGCGCGGATTCTAGCCGAGCCCGCACACAGGGTCAAAGCGAAGTCGCCAACAAGCCAACAAACCAAGGGGAAATCGGGGTCTGTCCCCTACGCCCGCTTTAAGGGCGCCGTGGCCAGAAGATCACCCCGCCTGGCCGCGCTGCATCGCCATGCGATACACCAAGGGCACGGCGAACAAGGTCAGCACGGTCGAGAAGCCCAAGCCCCACACGATACTCGCCGCGACCGGCCCCCACATCAGCGACTTGCCGCCGAGGCCGATGGCGAGCGAGAACAGACCGCCGATGGTGGTGGTCGAGGTGATCAGGATCGGCACCACGCGCCGACGCGCGGCATAGATCGCGGCGTGCTGCACGCTCATGCCTGCGGCACGGCGCTCGTTGGCGGCGTCGATGAGGACGATCGCCGAGTTCACCGCAATGCCGGTGAGCGCAATCACGCCGTACAGGGTGTACAGCGACAGCGGATTACCCGACACCAGCAGGCCGAGGACGACGCCGGTGAAAGCCAGCGGCACGGTGACGAGGATGATGAAGGGCTGCCAGTAGCTGCGGAACTGGGCGGCCAGAATCAGGTAGATCAGGCCAAGGCCCAGCAGGAACAGGCGCCCCATCGAATCGAGACTCTCCTGGATGTCCTCGAGCTCGCCCGAGAAATCCAGTTCCACGCCCGGATACTGCGGCTGCAGCCGCTCCCAGGCGGCCTTGAGGCGGTTGTTGGCCTCCAGCGTGTCGATCTCGCTGCGCTCGAGCTCGGCTTCGACGGTGATCGCGCGCGTCAGCTGGTAGTGGCGGATGTAGCCTTTGGACAGGCGCAGCTCGTGGTCCACCAGGTCGCCCAACTGCACGCTGCCGCCCGCAGGCAGAGGCACGGGCCGCTGCAAGAGTTCGGTCACGTCGGCGAAGGGTTCGGCACGTGCGCGCACCACGACCTCGACCTTCTCGCCGGCGTCGCGCGTGGTCGCGACGATCTCGCCCTCGCCGTACAGACGCAGCAGGCGCGACACCTCGTGCGCCCCCACCCCGGCACGCGCGAGCTTCTCGCGGTTGAGCACCAGGCGCATCTCGTTGCGCCCGGCCACATCATCGTCGGTCAGGTCGCGCACGCCCGGAAGCCCGGCCACTTCGGCCATCACCGCATCGGCCGCCGCACGCAACACGGCATAGTCGTCCGACTTGACCTTCACCGACACAGGCTTGGCCGTCGGTGGTCCGCCCTTGATCTCCATGAAGGAGTAACGCGCCTCGCCGTCAAGCGCCTCGATCAGCGGACGCAACTCGGCGATGAGCTCGCCGGTGTCGCGCATGTCGCCGTTGCGTGGCGTCAGCGACACCAGCACCTGTGCGTACTGGTCGCCATAAACCGGCTCGGTGTCGGTGAACTTGAGCCCAGCATAGGGCGTGATCGAGCGCAACTCGGCAGGATCGATCGTGCGTGCCAGCACCTCGGCGGCGCGCTCGGCGGCGGCCAGCGAACGCTCGGGAGTGACGCCGGGCGGCATATCGACGCTGACGTAGAACAGACGCATCGAGTCGAAGGCGAAGAACTCCATCTTCACCCAGCCTCCGCCGACCGCCCCGCCAGCGCCTGCCATCACCATAACCAGGACGGCAACGCCCAAACGCGGGCGGCGCAACACGCCGACCAGCGCACGCGCGTACTTCACCCGCAACCAATGGGTGAAGCGCTCGCGCAGCACCTGCGCTCGCGTGCGCCGCTGCGCGGGCCGCACCTTCAGGGCGAGGATATGCGTGGGCAGGATCCAGAACGCCTCGAAGAGGCTGATCAGCAGGCCAACGGTCACAACGAAAGGCACGATGAACATGAAGCTGCCCAGGATGCCCGGCAGCAGCATCAGCGGCAGGAAGGCAGCGATGGTGGTCAGCACCGCTGCCAGCACCGGCAGCCCGACTTCGCGCACGCCACCGATTACCGCTGCATGGGGCTCGTCCCCACGTTGCAGACGGTAATAGATCGCCTCGACCACCACGACTGCATCATCGACGAGCATGCCGAGCGCGATCACCACGCCCAGCAGCACGGTGAGGTTGAGCGTCGAGCCGATCAGCTCGGCGGCGATGAAGGTGCCCGCCAGCGAGAACGGTACGCCCAGCGCCACCAGCAGGGCCAGCCGCGAACCAAGGAAGATCCAGCACATCAGCAGCACCGCAGCGAGACCGAACAGCGCGTTCGACTCCATGACCCCGATCGCATGGCGCGTGGCGTGCGTCTGATCGTCGATCAGCGCCAGCTGAACGCCCTGCGCAGCGAGCAGCATGTTGCGATCGGCGGCAAACTGCTGCAAGCGCTCGACCAGCTGCAGGGTATTGGCGTCGGGCTGCTTGGTGATCGAGAACATCACCGCGGGCTGCCCGCCGTAGCTGACGAGCTGGT
The DNA here is from genome assembly GCF_000310125.2 of Thauera sp. 27. Taxonomy (NCBI): domain Bacteria; kingdom Pseudomonadati; phylum Pseudomonadota; class Betaproteobacteria; order Rhodocyclales; family Zoogloeaceae; genus Thauera; species Thauera sp. 27. The sequence goes on along the minus strand of NZ_AMXB01000026.1, from coordinate 12,990 downwards.
TCGCGCGCTCGCTGCCGCGCACCACCGCGGCGACCTCGTCGACGGCAACGCGCCCCTGCGGCGTCACCACCGCGACCTGGGCCAGCGCTTCGGGGTCGGGCGTCTTGCCTTCGAGGCGGACCAGCCATTCGCGGTCCTCAACCCTGACCCGGCCGCCGAGCGTGTTCTGGAACCAGGCCGCGACGCTATCGGAAAGCGCGATCGGCGACAGCCCTGCCGCCGCCAGCCGTGCCGGATCGAAATCGACCTGTAGTTGCGGGTCGTCCAGCCCGGCCGCGATCACCTGATCAACGCCGGCCAGGCCCTCTATCTCCTTCTTGAGCACGAAGCCTGCACGCCGCAGGCGCTCGCCGCCGCTGCCGTGCAGCACCATCACGGCGGTCGGAAACCCGTTCGAACTGGTGATCTCGAGCACCATCGGGTCGGTCGCATCGGGCGGCAACTCCGCCGCCGCCTTGTTCTGGATCTCGCGCCGCAGGTCGTTCACGCGCTTGTCGAACTGGCGCTCGGAGACCTCCTCGAAGCGCACCAGGATCGACGACATGCCCTCGCGGCTGGACGAGGACACGAAACGGATGTCCTTGACCTGCTTGATCGCATCCTCCAGCGGCCCGGTGAGCTCGCGCTCGACATCCTCGGCCGAGGCCCCGGGCAGGCTGGTCATGATGCTGACCCAGTTGAAGTTGATCTCCGGATCCTGCGCGCGCGGCATGGTGAGATAGGCGAACAGGCCCGCCACCAGCACCAGGATGAAGGTGATGTTGGCCAGCGGATGGTTGTCGATCAGCCGGCCATAAACGCCGCCGCCATGATCACCGCGCATCGGCGCACTCACTGCGCTTCCGCCGCGCGCTCGGCGTGCAGGTCGAGCGCGAAGCGCCCGTCGTCGACGAGTTCGGTCGCCAACGGCCAATCCACCGCCAACGGCCGGCCCGCCTGAGCCTGCGGCAAGGGCATGAACTGCGGCTGGCCATCGCGAACGACCCAGGCACCCAGCACGCCCTCGCGCTGCTGCAGGTAAGCCGCGGGCAGGTGCGGGTCCGTGCTGCGCCAGCGCAACTCGCCCGCCAGGCCGGGGGCGAGCGCACTTGCCGCCACCAGCACCGCCTCACGCACCTGGCCCGCGGTTTCTACAACAGGCGAGATACGCCGCACCGACAACTCATGGGCGGCGTCGCCGACATGCAGTCGCCAGGCCTGGGCGCGCTCGAAAGCCTCGACCTGGCTGGCCGGTACACGGGCGCGGACCTCGACCTCATCGCTTGCCGCCAGGGTGAGCAAAGGCATGCCCGGGCTTGCCAGGTCGCCTACGCTGGCGCTGCGGCTGCGCACGACACCCGCGTAGGGCGCACGTACCACGCAGCGCGCAAGGGCAAGCTCGGCGGACGCGACCGAAGCCGCGGCCGCAGCACGCTCGCTCTCGAGCACGCCGACCTCGGTCTCGCGGATGCGCAAGCCGTCGGCGCTGATGAAACCGCGCGCTGCCAGCGCACGCGCCTGTGCAAGCTGGGCACGCGCCAGCTCGATGCGGCTATCGACCAGGGCGCGCTGGGCGCGGGCGCGTTCGAGTTCGATGCGGTAGGCCGCATCATCCAGACGCACCAGCACTGCACCGCGCGCAACGGCCTCACCCTCTCGCACCGGCATGGCAAGGATACGTGCGGAAACCTCGGCGGCGATGCCGGCTTCGTCACGCGCGTGGACTGCAGCGGGTATGCGGAACTCGGGGTAAAGGGCGATCTCGGACAGGGGTTTCGCGTTCCACTCAGTCGCCAACGACAGCGAGGGAAGCAACAGCAACACGACAGCGAGGACTCTCATCGCAGCTCTAGGTGGTCATTTGTGAAGGCCTGGCCACGACCGCGACGGCAAGTTAAGCCAGCCTCAGCGTTGGTCGATGACGTGAAAACCCAGGGTGGGCGCGGTGAAATCGTCGGGCGTCGCACCGAGCCCGATCTCGCCATCGCCATACAGGGTACAGGTGTCGCGCCGCAGGGCCACCGGCGCGGATGCCGACGCAAAGCGAACCCAGCTGCCGTTGCTGCTGAAGTCGGTGAACACGCACTGACCGCCAGTCCACTCGATACGCGCATGGCGGCGCGACACACGCGGATCATCGATGGAGAAGCCAACGCCATCGCCACGACCTATGACCAGCGGGCCATCGTCAGGATGGAGCTCGATACGCTGGTCGAGGCGCTCGATATCGATGCGCTGCACCGAGACCGGCCCATCGATGAGTTCCTGGAAACCAAGCATGGTGGTAAGCGTGGTCTCGGCGGTGCGACTGAAATCCACCCGCCACACCCGCAACGGCTCGGCCTTGCCCTTGATGCTGATGCGATCGAGGCTGTGGCAACCAAGGCGCATCGCGTCGGGCAAGCTGTCGAAGACGCTCTCGCCGATGAGAATCTCTCCCGCCTGGGCACGGTCGCTCAGGCGGGCGGCCACGTTGACCGCATCGCCGTAGCAATCGCCGCCATGCTCGACGATCGAACCGCGCGCGACCCCCGTCTTGATCCCCAGCGGTGCGCGTTCGGTCTCGCCATGCGTGAGCTCGCGCACGACCTCGGGCATGTTCGCAGCAGCCTGAACCGCGGCGACCGTGTCGTCGAACAGCACCAGCACGCCGTCGCCCAGGTACTTGACGACGCGCCCCCCGGCGCATGCCAGATGGCGACCGAGCGCGTGCATGCGGCGAGTGACGATCTGCGTCGCCGCCACATTGCCCGCCGTCTCGAACAGCCCGGTGCTGCCCGTAAGATCGGCGAATACCACGGTCCTGACCGATTGCTCCACACGCCTCCTCATTCTGTCGCCGGACGCGCAGACGGGCGCCCCGGGCAGAGGGGGCGCGCATTCGCAGCATCGCGGAATGCGTGATGCTAGCACTAAGGCTTGAAGACGTCATCGCTGAAGGGGCCGCCGCCGACATGCGCATCGCGCCCTGCACAAAGCGCATCTCGGTGCAGCGCCGCACCGTGGGGGACCTTCCCACTGCAAGCGCGCATCCCGCACGCGCATGCGGCACACACGGCTACCGGCAGAGTCCCATTGTAGTCAGCGCAGCTGCAAGCATGGGCGCCACGCTGACGACATTGCTCGGGTGGGCGATGCAGTCGGTACTCCACACCTGCTCGACGCCTGCGCCATGGATCAGTTCGAGCGCCCCATCGGCAAACAGGGCGTGGGTGACGGCGACATCGACCGATGCGGCGCCGGCTGCGCGCAACTGCCGCGCCGCTTCGGCGAGCGTGTGCCCCGAGCTGGCCACGTCGTCCAGGAGCACGACCGCGCGCCCGGCCACGGCGGCCCCTTCCGGCAACGCAATGTCGACGCGGCGGTCATCATGGCGGACCTTGGTGCACACCATGAAGTCCAGGCCCTGCTCGCGCGCAGCAAGCTCGACCCACTGCCTCGACTCCGCATCCGGTCCTGCCAGCAGCGGCCGCTCGCGCCGCTCGGCAGCGAGCGCACCCAGCAGCCCGGCCCCTGACAGGGCAACCGCATGTGGGACAGGGATCGCCTCGGCCAGGGTCGCGACGCGATGCAGGTGGGGATCGACCGTGACCACGGCGTCGAACAGGCCCGCCAGAAAGTCGCCAACCACGCGCTGGCTGACGACCTCGCCACTGCAAAAGGCCATGTCCTGACGCATGTAGGCCATGTAGGGGGCCACCAAGCTCAGGTGCCGCGCCCCCAGACGGCCGGCCGTACGCGCGACCAGCAGCAACTCGAGCAGCTTCTCGTTCGGGCGATAAAGACTGCGGTAGAGCAGGACGCTCGGCGGCAGCCTGGCCGGCAGGCGCAAGCGCAACTCGTCGTCGGGAAAGCGGTGGCGTTCGATCAACTGCAGGTCCAGCCCCGCAGCCTGCGCCAGACGCCCGGCCTGCTCGGCCTCGTCTTCGAAATGCAGGAGCACGGTCTCTTCACTCATCATCGTTACAAGCCTACTCCCCTGTTGCCCCCCCTTGAAGAGTCCGCAGCCGCCCTGGCGCCAAGGATTTCACACGAACGGACAAGAGGGCCTCGCGGCTCGCCTCGCCAGCCCGCGAACCTCCCCATTCACGCGGTTTGACAAAGCGCCCACCGGCAACTAAACCGGTTATGACAAAGGAAGGAAAGCCTCCCCACCCGCGCCACTCCACGAGCTGAGCGCGGGGGGCCGCGTGCGAACGGACGCAGGAGAGACAGATGCCTGATGCCCTGTCCCAGAACGCCATCGACGCACTGGGTGTGGCTGTGGACAGCCTGCTCCCGGACGCGCCTCCCGCGGGCCTGAGCCGCACCAGGGCGCTCGACGTGCGACACGTCAGGCCGCTCGGGCTAGGTGGCTATGTCGGCCACCATGTTGCGCCCGAGGGCGCACTGTTCGGGCGGCGCCTGAATGCCCGCCTGAACCTCAGCATCAATGGCGGCAGCGAGGCCGATGCACGGGCCCATGTGCACAACCTGGCTTCCCACCTGCTCAGCCTGTCGCGCAGCGAGTTGCATGCTGCGGGCATCCATCGCATGGCACGTGCGGACAGCAGCGATGCGCGCGCCATCCTCTTCGACATCGACTTCGAGTTCATCCGCCCACCCGCGACTTCGGAGGGCGTGATCACGGACCTCATCCTCGACATCGCGCCCGACGGCTGAGTGCCCGGACGCGCACAGCGCACCGCGCGTACCACGCGCCGTGCGGCCGAAAATGCCCCGCGCGGGGCGCACACACCCCCAGGGGGAACCAAGGAGCGGGCGATGGAAGAGAACTTTGCGGAACAGATCGTTCCGGGCACATTCATCCGGGTACAGGCAGAGGGACTGATCGCGCCCAAGGGCGTCAGCTTCGGCAACGTCGGCATCGTCGGCACCGCGGCTGCGGCCGAGGACGTCACCGATGCGATCGGCCAGACTCACATCCTTGGCAGCATGGAGGATGCGGCCAAGCTCTACGCTGCCTCGGACGCGCTCAGCGCCGGCACGCTCAACCTGATGCGCGGCCTCGCCCTGCTCTTTGCCAACGGTGCGCGCACCGTCTATGCCCATGCGCTGGCAGCCGGCGCCGACCAGACCGCCTTCGCCAACGGTACGGCCGAACTCCTCAAGGACACCATCAACATACTGGTCGCGCCCGAACTGGCCACCGCCACCGCGCTGCAGGTGCTGCCGGCGGCAGTCAATGCCGCCGAGGGCGACGGCAAGGACATGATCACGGTGATCGGCTCGGATGCGAGCACTGTGACCGCCGTCGTCGACCAGGTTGCGGCCAACAAGCGCGTCGTGCTGGTATCGCCCGGGGTGCGCGCCTACGACCCGGCGGCCGGCGCCATGGTCACCCTGCCAGGCAACTACACCGCAGCCGCGGTCGCGGGCCTGGTCGCCAGCCTCGCGCCCCAGGCCAGCCCCACCAACAAGGTGCTTGCCGGCGTCACCCAGCTCGCCACCCGCTACAGCTATGGCCAGCTGAAGGCACTGCTGCAGGGCAACGTATGCGCGCTTGAGGACCGCCAGGGCATCCGTGTCGTGCGGGGCATCACCACCGAAGGGGAAGCCTTCGCGCAGATCACCACACGGCGCATCGTCGACTACGCCAAGGCCGGCATTCGCCAGGTCGCCAACCCCTTCGTCGGCCGGCTCAACAACGAACGCGTGCGCACCGCCCTGCACGGCGCGCTCGACAGCTTCCTGACCACCATGGTGGTCGACGAGGCGCTCACCGGCTACCAGCTGGAGGTCAAGGCGACACGCGCCGACGAGGTCGCGGGCCGCTGCATCGTCAACGTCGCCATGCAGCCGACCTTCAGCATCGATTACATCCGCGTGACCCTCGCGCTGTCCTGAACGCGCAGGAAAGGAGACCGACATGCCATCCGCCGCCAACACCCATGTTTACACCGGAGCCGACGGTTCCATCCTGCTCGCCCCTGCAGGCGAAGGCCCCGAAGGTGCGGCCGCCAGCACGGTGATCGAAGGCAACGACCTCATCCAGGTCGGCCGCGTCACCGGCGTCACCGTCCAGGTAAGCTCGGCGATCCGTCCCTTTCACGAGATCGGCCAGCGCTACGCGAGCGAGTTGCGCGCAGGCAACGTCAGCGTGCGCGGCCAGATCGACCGTGCCTGGCTCAACGGCGCGCTGCTGCGCCTGCTGCTGGGCGAGGCGAGCGAACAGCGGCCGCGCAGTGCGTGGGCCCAACCCGCCTTCAACATCACGCTGATGGCGGAGAACGCCGCCAACCCGGGCACGCGCTCGATCGTGACGCTGCACGACGTCAAGCTCGAACAGTGGAACCTGAGCATGCCCGAAGACGATTTCGTCATGGAGGGCGCGCGTTTCCAGGCCCTCTACCTGAGCGTCCGCGACGAACAGGGCTGACGCCATGGCGCTCTCTGCCCAGACAGGCGCAGCCACCGCCGCAGCGCCCGCCCATGATCGCTACCTTGCCGCCGACGAGCTGCTCGCCGGCAGCGCCGCCAGCTTCGATATCGAGGTTCCCGCCGCGCTGGTCGAAGCCGGACGCAGCGGCCTCGCCGGCCGCGTGCAGATCCGTCCGCTCACCGTGCGCGACCTGCAGCTCATCAGCCGCGCCGCACGCGACAGCGACAGCCTCGCCGGCGCACTGATGGTGCACGCTGCGCTGCAGACCCCCGCGCTGACCCTGCCGCAGATCAGCGCGTTGCCGCTCGGCCTGATGGAGTTCCTTCTCGCCGAGGTCAACCGCATCAGCGGCCTCGCCGTAGCGCCGGCCGCACTCGAGGACGCCGCCGAGCAACCCATTGCACGCGCAGCCCATGTGCTGGCGCGCGCCTTCGGATGGACGCCGCAACAGATCGGTGAGCTGACCCTCGGTCAGATCCTGCTGCACCTGCAGATGCTGCGCGAAGAGCGAGACGGCGATGGCTGAAACGCACGGTCGTACGCCCCCAATCCGTCCCCTTGACGGGTTCAAATGCTGTGTGCACGCCTTGCAGGCGGTCGAAGCCAGGCTGTCCGGGCTGATCGCCCGCTGTAGCGAACACGGACTCGCACATGCCGCACACCTCGACCGGCTTCCTGCCCTGGCGTCCTTCGACCCCTTTGCAGCGCCAGCCGCCGCCGCGGCGGTTGCCGAGATTGCCGGGGCCAACGCTCGCAGCCAGCCACGCGCAAGCGCGATGCCTGCCGACCCACGCCCACTGCGGGGGACACGCCAGGCGATGGCCCGCACCAGCAACGCGGACCGGATGGGCAACGAGGCCACTGCCTCCCCGCCGCCAGGAGAAGGCGCCGGCCAGGCAGCACGCGGGATAAGCACACCGCCCCCGATCGCGGCCACCGCTGCAGGCGAGGATGCCGGCGCGCTCATCACCGCCCTGCTCCGACGCCACACTGCGCCCCGCCCCGACCCGCAGCACCTCCCCCGCCTGCATCCTGCCGGCGGCACCCGGGAGGCGGACGGCCGGGATACCCGCTCCGCTGCGTCCGGGCTCGCAACGGGCCCGGACACTCGCCCCGCACGCGTTGGCCGCCTGCCCGCTGCCGCCGGCCCCGCACATGTGCGCCCGCCTGCAGCCGTCCAGGCCGCTCCCGACACAACGCCCTTTTACCCGCGCAAACCGTTGCGGCAAGGCGAGGGGGGGTGGCCTGGCAGCACCGCTCTCCATCGCGATCGCCCGGGCCGCGCCGATGTGCCTCCCCCTGGCCACCCAGCGGACAATAGCCTCACCGGCTCACCGCAGCTCGGCAGCGACGCACTGCGGCAACTGGTCGGCACCCTGTTCGCAACCGCGCCCCGGGCAGGCCTCCGCCCTGCTCCGGCGGAAACCGCTGCCGGGCAGCCTGCAGGCCGCACGTCCGGAGCACCGGCGCTGCTCCCGCAAGGGCGCGCGCCCTCGCGCCTGCTGGGCGCCCAGGACGCCGTCCTCGCGCGCACGCCTCAAACGACCGGCGGTACGCCCACGCAGGCGGAGCACCACGCCGATGCCGCCCCCTCCCACCCCGGTGAGCTCGCGGCCGGACTCGAGCGCCTGCTGCGCGAGCAGGCCTGGTTACGCGGAGTCGATCTGTCATGAGCCTGACACCGATGCTTGCCGACTGGGAGCTGCCGCGGGTGACGAGGCTCGAGACCCTCGAAACGCGCGACTTCCTCGAGCTCCCGCTACCCGGGCGCGCGGGCAGCCTGTTCCAGGACCTCGAGCGCCGTCCCGCACGCATCATCATCGAAGGCTCGGTGTTCGGCAGCGAGGCCGGCCTCGACCTGCTCAACGCCGTACGCGAGCACTACGGCGCCGGACAACCCCTGACCTTCGTCTCCGACATCGTCACCGGCACCGACATCCAGTACGTGCTGCTGCAGCAGGTTCATGTCCAGGCCGAGGCCAGCGCGCCCGACCAGATCGACTACGCGCTGTGGCTCATCGAGTCGCCGCCGCCACCGCCACCGGGCAACATCCTCGGCGGCATCGACACCAGCCTGCTCGACCAGGCAGCCGGCCTGCTCGACGACGCCATGGGGGCGCTCGACGCGCTGCAGGCGCTCGGCAGCATGCCGGAACTGTCCGACCCGACAGGCCCGCTCACCGGCATCCTGGGCGACACCGCGCCCGCCATCGGCCAACTCGGCAGCATCGGTGCCGGGCTGCGCGACCTGCTGGAGTAGGCGACCATGGCCGGACTGCTGGTTCAACTCGACCTGACAGTATCCGGCGCCGACCTGTCCGCGATCGCGGGCAGCGTCGGCGGCGCCTACGGCGAGCTCGGCCGCCTCATCGCCGGCTGGCAGAGCGGCCCGCCGGGCGACTTCGGCAGCGCGCTCGCCGACCTGGCAGGCCTGCCAGTGCCACAACTGTCCGGCGGCTTCGAGTTCAGCCTTGGCTTCGGCACGCTGTTGCCGAACCTGCAGGGCGAGCTGGGCGGACTCGCGCAGGCGCTGCAGGCCGATATTGCCGCCTTGCCCGAACGCCTCGGCGCCGACCTGCAAGCGGCCTTTGCACCATTGCTCGCACGCATTGCGCGGCTGCAGGCCGTGTTCAACACCGACTGGCACTGCGGTCTCGCCATCCCGGCAGACCTGACGGCAGGGGCCGGCCCCGCTAGCAGCAGTGCAGGCGCAAGCACGAGCGGGGGCGGAGCCGAAGGTGGGGGAGAAGGTGGGGAAGAAGGTGGGGAAGAAGGCGGCGGCGCAACAGGCACGAACGCTGCCGGCGCGCTCGACACCGCACAGGTTGCGGCCGCAAACGCACTGATCGACACCCTGCCCGCCGACCTTTCGGTCCCCAGCCTGCTGCGCTGGCTGCATGCACGCGTGGGCACCTTCCGTCCGGGTTACTTCCAGCTGCGCTCGTTACCCGTGCTCGACGATCTGCGTGACCCGCTCGACACACTGATCCGCTGGGACGATGCCAGCGCCGCAGCGGTAGAGGCCGAACTCCAGCAGACACTGGAGCAACTCGCGGCGCTGATCGCAGCCAATACCAGCGCCCACATTCCCCACGCGCTCCCTGCTGCGGACCTTGCCACCCAGCCCGGCATCGAACTGGGCAGCGCGGGTGCCGATTTCGTCACTGCAGTGGGCTCGCTCGCGGCCCTCACCGCTGCGCAGCCCACCGACTCCGCTGCCATCGCAGCCGCGCTCGCGAATGCGCAGGCCCTGCGCGCACCGCTGCTCGCGGCGCGCAACGTCACGCTCGCCCCCGCCAGCACCGCAGCCCGCGCGCGCCTGCACAACGCCCTCCTCGCTCTGCCAGGCGCCCTCGACGCCGGGCTGTGCCGCACGCTGGTCCTGCTGCTGCCACGGGCGAGCCTGGCCGACCTCACCCAGTCCGTCCCCGGACTCGCCATCCCGGGCCTGCCTGCCAATGCCTTCGCCGCACTGGAGGCCCTGATCGACGATATCCAGACGCGCCTCGAGACGGTGCTCGACCTGCTCGACATCAGCGCCGTCAGCGCCCCTGTCACCACCGCACTGGCGCGCGCAAACAGTACCCTCGCAAACATCGAAGCCCAGCTCGCCGCGCTCGGGGCGAGCAGCGCACGCGCCTTCGACGATGCCCGCAGCCAGCTCCAGACGCTCGACCTCGCGCGCCTTCAGCGTCAGTTCGAACAGAGCCTGGAGCAAGCCGTGGGGGCCATCGAGGCAGCCCTTGCCGCCACGCTTGCGCCCGCCACCACGGCCCTTGCGCAGGCCCTCCAGGCCGCGGACACGGCGATGGACGCGATCGATCCGGAAGTGCTCTCCGCACCGCTGCAGCAGATCCTGCAACCCCTTGCCAGCCTCAGTCAGCAAGAAGACGTGGCCCGGCTCATCCAGGTGCTCGGCCAGGTGAAGGCGCTGAGCGAATCTCTGTCACGCATCTCCTTCGCACCGGTGGCGGACGAGGTCATCGCCGCCATCGGCAAGCTCGAAGCCGTGTTGCGCGCAATCGACCCCGCCACCCTGCCCGCTCCGGGCCCCGAGCTGATCCGCTCCGCCATGAGCGTACTGCCGCCCTCGCTGGTGCCGCTCACCGACCCGCTCATCGTCCGTCTCGACACCCAGCTCGAGGCCAGCCCGACCGAACTGCTGACCCAGCTCAAGGCCATTCCCGAAGAGGCACGAGCCCGCCTGCTCGCACTGTCGCCGCGCGCGGCCCTCGCCCCACTGCTGGCCGAACCCTTTGCTGCAGTGCGCGACGGCCTGGCCGCCTTCCAGCCCGCGCAATGGCTGGACGAAGCCGATCGCACGCTGGCCGACACCCGCCAGCGCCTCGGCCGCCAGCTCGACATCGGCGGCGCGCTCGCCGCACCGGCGCAAGCCCATGGCGCGCTGGTGCGCGAGCTCGAAGGCCTGCGCCCATCCGCCCTGCTGCAGCCGCTCGCCACCACACTCGGCCAGGCCCTCCAGGCGCTGGACGCTGCCGTACCGGCGGGCGAGCTCGGCACGGCGCTGGCGGCGACGCTCGACCGCATACGCAGCTTCGCCAGCACCCTGGCAAGCGCGCTCGATGTCGCCGACCACCTCGTCGACCGTCTCGGCACCCTGGGGGACGCCGGCAGCGAGTTCGACAGCTGGCTCGACGGCATCCTCGCCAAGGTCCCGGAAACGGCCACAGCAGCGCAGCTCGAGGCCCTCGACACGCTGCGCCAGGCCGCGCTCGCCAGCAGTGCCGACGCCCTGCGCGCGCAGTGGGCCGCACACCGTGACGCGCTCGCCACAACACTCGCCGACACCAGCCCCGGCACCCAGTCCGCAGCGCTGCTGCGCGAACTCGCGCTCGCCCGCGCCCGCATCCGCGGCCAGCTCGGCGCACTCCCGCCCGCGCTCGCCAACCCGATCGCCAGCTGGCTGGACGAAGCCGACACCCGCGCCGCCGAGGACGGCCTGATCGCCATCGCCGCGCTGTCGCGTCGTCTGACCGAAACCGACGCCCGCATGACAACCCTGCTCGACCAGCTCGGCAACCGCTTTCCGGCCGCACAAGGCCCCTTCGCCGCCTTGCTGCCGGGCAACCCCGTCCAGTTGCGCGCCTGGGTGCGCGAAGCCCTGGTGCGCCAGTTCGGCCGCCCGCTGGTGCTCTTCCTCGACAGTCTGCAAGTGCTGGTGGCCCTGCTGCGCAGCGCCACGGCCGCACTGCGTCGCCTGGTCGACGCCCTGCAGGCCAGGCTCGACGAACTCCTGGCCGCCCCGCAGGCGCTTGCCGCACTGCTCGAAGGCATCGAATCGCTCACCGCCCGCGTCGCCGGGCTCGACCCGGGCCTGTACGCGCAACAGGTCGATACCCTATACCGCGACCTGCTCGGCGAACTGCGCGCCCTCGACCCCGCCGGACTGCGCCAGCCGCTTGAGGCCACCCGCGACCGCCTGCTCGCGCGCATCTCGCTCGACACCGTGATCCCGCCTGCCCAGCGCGCCCAGCTCGACGCCATGCACCGTGAGCTGCAGGCCAAGGTCGGCGCGCTCGACCCCGACCCCTTGCTGCTCCAGCCACTGGACGAGACCTGGCGGGCGACGGTGGAGCCGCTGGTCGCAGCGCTCGACGCCAGCGCCTCGATCCAGCTCATCGTCGACTGGATCAACGCGCTGCCACCCGAACTGCGCCTGCACATCAGCCGCGTTGACGCCGCCTACGCCGCACTGCTTGCCAGCGCTCCCGGCGGCAGCGGCGCATCAGTGAGCGTGAGCGCCAGCGTCAGCGTGGGCACCTAGGAGAACAGGACGATGCTCGGCTCCCTCCTGATCCAGCCGCAAATGCTCAACCGCATGCAGGGGCGCGGCGCCGGTGACGAGATCGCCGACGAAGTCGTTGCCCTCGCACACCTGCTCAGCCTCAACCCTGCTGCCGCGGACGCGGTCCTGCCGGCCTTCGAGGCTGCCGGCCAGCGCTTCGCCTCGACCCTGCTGGCACGGATCGGCCCACGCCTGCCGCAGGCACTGAACGAACTGCGCGCACTGGTCGAGCCCCTCACCACACCGCTTGCCAGCTTTGCGAGCGGGCCGCCGCCGGCCACGACCGCCGACATGCTCGAGCACATCGCCGCCGGCCTCGAGCGCCTGGCACCGCTCGCCGGCCTGCTGTCAGACGCACAGATCCGCAGCACCCTGCGGCGTGCGAGCCGCATCCTCACCGACACCCTGGGCCTGAGCCAGGCCGGCTTCCGCGCCGACTTCCTGGTCATGCTCGGCGAGGTACGCGCCGAGTTGCGCACACACCCCGCCGGCGCCAGCACGGCCGCGCGCGCCGTGCGCGAGAGCTTCGCCTGCCTGCTCAACCGGCTGGAGACGGACGTCTATCCGCACTTCCCCACCCTGGACCTGGATGTCGACCGCCTCACCGCCATCCTCATCCGCGCCTTGCGCACAACGCCGCTGCCACGCATCGGCGGCCAGGCCGAATGCCTGCTCGGGCGCATCGAGGCGGTATTGCGCCTGCTCGCCGAAATCACCCGCGCTGCCGCGATCAGAGCCCGCAGCACGCGGGCAAGCGCGCCCCCTGCCGCCGCACCGGCGCTGGCTGCGCGTCGCACAGCCCCGGCCAGCGCGCGTGCGGACG
>NZ_AMXB01000025.1:0-69918 GCF_000310125.2 Thauera sp. 27 | reverse complement strand
GCCGCTCCTACCGGGGGGCGCCGCGGTGTCCGTTCCCGCCGTAGGAGCGGCGCCAGCCGCGAGGGGTTGAAGGCGACGAGCGTCGGGTGGGTGCGATGAAAAGCTCGCGGCTTGCGCCGCTCCTACCGGGGGGCGCCGCGGTGTCTGTTCCCGCCGTAGGAGCGGCGTCAGCCGCGAGGGGTTGAAGGCGACGGGCGTCGGGTGGGTGCGATGAAAAGCGCGCGGCTTGCGCCGCTCCTACCGGGGGGCGCCGCGGTGTCCGTTCCCGCAGTAGGAGCGGCGCCAGCCGCGAGGGGTTGAAGGCGACCGGCGTCAGAGCGCATCCAGTTTGCCCAGATAGTCCATCGCCTGCGCCAGCGTTGCGGCGCGCTCGCCTTCGTCCATCTTCGCCCACGCCTTGTAAGGCATCGCCATGCGCGGGTTGCGTGCGAAGCGGGCCTCGTGGCGCAGCAGGAAATCCCAGTACAGGCTGTTGAAGGGGCAGGCGGGTCTGCCGCTGGCGCCGTGGCGGCGCTTGGGGTCGTAGGTGCAGGTCTTGCAGTAGTCGGACTGCTTGCCGATATAGCTCGCCGCGCCAGCGTAGGGCTTGCTGGCGATCACGCCGCCGTCGGCGAACTGGCTCATGCCGCGGGTGTTGGGCATCTCCACCCATTCGAAGGCGTCGGTGTAGATGCCGAGGTACCAGGCGTCGACCTCGTCCGGATCGCAGCCGGCGAGCAGGGCGAAGTTGCCGGTGATCATCAGGCGCTGGATGTGGTGGGCGTAGGCGCTATCGAGTGATTGCGAAACCGCGTGGTGCAGGCAGTTCATCTTCGTCTCGCCGGTCCAGTACCAGGCTGGCAGCGGCCGATGCGCGTCGAGCGCGTTGCCCTGCGCGTAGCTCGGCATGCGCGCCCAATACACCCCACGGACGAATTCGCGCCAGCCCAGGATCTGGCGCACGAAGCCTTCGCAACTCGCGAGTTCGACCTTGCCAAGCTGCCAGGCAGCGACCGCCGCATCGATGACTTCGCGCGGGTGCAGCAGTTTCACGTTGAGTGCGAACGACAGGCCGGAGTGGAACAGCGTGGTCGAGCGCGTGCTCATCGCGTCCTGATAAGGCCCGAACCAGGGCAGGGCGTGTTCGATGAAACGCGCCAGGCCGGCGCGCGCCTCGCGCCGGGTCAGCGGCCAGCGTACCCGCCCGGCGTGCGGCGCACCGATGGTCTCCACGCCGGCGGCGGTGATCTCGCCCCAAAGCGCCGTCAGGTCATGACCGGCCCAGGGCCATTCGGGCGCGGGCGGATCGCCGGGCCATTTCTCGCGGTTCTGCGCGTCGAAGTTCCATACTCCGCCCACAGGGCTGTCCTCGGCGTCGAGCAGGATGCGGTGGCGGCGACGCATGTCGCGGTAGAAGAACTCCATGCGCGGCACCTTGGCGGTGAAGCGCCGGGCGAGTTCGGCGCGCTCGGCGAGGAAGTGCTCGCTGCTGAACACCTCATGCGGCAGGGCAAGCGCCTGTGCGGACTCGTCCAGCAGCCCTTCCACTCGCCATTCGTCGGCCTCCATGCGCTCGAAGCGGGTTGCTCCGCATTCGCCTGCTACCAAGGCGAGGTTGGCAGCGAAGGACTGGCGGTTGTCGGTGTCGCCGATCTTCAGGTAGCGCACGCGGTGCCCGGCGGCCTGCAGTGCGGCCGCGAAGGCACGCATCGCGGCGAAGATCGCCAGCACCTTCTGCGCGTGGTGGCGCACGTAGTCGGTCTCGCTGCGCACCTCCATCATCACGTACAGCACGTCTGGACGCGGGCTGCGGAACCAGGAGTGGGCGGCGTTGAGCTGGTCGCCGAGGATGAGGCGGAGGGTGGTCATGTCTGCGTGCGCTTGGTGGGTGGGGGCGCAGACAGAGACGCATACGCGCGTGATGAGTTCGCTGTGGGTGGCGCGTAATGGTGATTCCGCAGCCAAGAAGCAGAGACGTGCTGCCCGCGGAAGCGCTTGGTGCGGCCCTTCCTCGCGTCAGGGCCGGGTTACAGATCAGTTGCCGGCTTTCGAACGCAGCACGGCGAGGTTTCTTTGCCAGGCGGCCAGCGCATCCTGGTCGTCAACCAGGGCGGCAACGCCGTTCCTGTGCTGTGCCGATGCGCCAGCGCGGGATTCGGAGAAGTTGGCAGGGGTGCTCCCGGCGGGGCTGTGAGCGGCAAGCAGCGCGTTGCCGGTGTCTTGCGGGCAAGGCATGGTAGGGACGTTCATGATGGCTTCTCCTGGTGACATCAAAAAATAGTGCGGTGGCGGGACGCATGCCCTGCATGCGCTGAGACGGTGCGTCCTCATGCCTCCAATACGTAGGAACCTGGGGCGTCGCCAAGGCTGGGGTAGCGCTCGTCGCTGGCGGGCCGTGCGTCTACGAGCTCGCCGGCGCGCGGCTTGAGCCACTGCATCCAGTCCTCCCACCAGCTTCCGGCCTGCGCCTCGGTGCGGTCGCGCCACTGCAGCGGCTTGTCGGCGCGGTGCGCCGTGTCGGCCCAGTAGCGGCGCTTGGGAGGGCGTGCGGGAGGGTTGACGATTCCCAGGATGTGGCCCGAGCTCGACAGTACGAAGCGCTTCTCCGCCGCAATGTGGTGGACGGTGCGGAAGGTCTGCTGCCAGGGGGCGATGTGGTCGTCCTCGGCGGCGACTGCGTAGAGTGGCTGGCGGATCGCGTGCAGGTCGATCGTTTCGCCGGCCACGTTGAGGGCGCCGGGCTCGATCAGGCGGTTGTGCAGGTAGAGCTCGCGCAGATACCAGCTGTGCATGGCCTGAGGCATGCGCGTGGTGTCCATGTTCCAGAACAGGACGTCGAAGGGGGCGGGCGATTCGCCGTAGAGCCAGCCATGCACCACGTAGTGCCACACGAGGCTGTTCGAACGCAGCAGGCGGAATGAGGCGGCCATGTCGCGGCCGTCGAGGTAGCCCTTGCGCGCCATCTGCGCCGACAGGTGGGCGATGCTGCCTTCATCGATGAAGACCTCGATGTCGCCCGGCTTGTGGAAGTCGACCAGGGTGGTGAACAGCGTCCAGTCGCGCACCGGTATGGCGTCCTCGGCGTAGTGCCTCGCCGCCCACGCCATGTAGATCGCCAGCGCGGTGCCGCCGATGCAGTAGCCTGCGGCATGCACCCGCTCGGCGGCGGTGAAGTCGCGTGCAACGCGCACGATCGCGTCCACGCCGTCGCAGATGTAGTCGTCGAAGCGGGTGCCGCGCATCGACTCGTCGGGGTTCTTCCAGCTCGTGATGAAGACGTCCAGGCCTTGGTCCAGCAGGAAGCGCACCATGCTCTTCTTCGGAGTGAGGTCGAGCACGTAGAACTTGTTGATCCAGGGTGTGACGATCACTACCGGCTCGGCATGGACCTGGGGCCGGGTGGGCGCGTAGTGGATGACCTCGAGCAGGTGGTTGCGGAAAACCACTGCGCCGGGCGTGGTTGCAAGGTTTCCGCCGACCTTGAAGTGGTCGGGGTCGGTCATGCGCACATTGCCGGCACCGAGGTCCTCCAGCATGTTCTGGAGGCCTTGCCACAGACTTTCGCCGCGCGTCTCGGCCAAGCGGCGCAGGGCGATCGGGTTGGTCAACAGGTAGTTCGTGGGCGCGACGGCGTTGAGCCACTTGCGCCACCAGAACGCTGCGCGTCGCCGCTCCTTGCCCGACAAGCCCGGTGTTACGTACAGCATGTCCTGCATGTGGTGGGTGAGGGCGAGGTACCACTCCTTGACCAGGTCCCAGGTCGGCGCTTCGGTCCACACCGGATCGGTAAAGCGGGGGTCGTCGGCATGCGGCCTGATGGGGTCCGGGCTCGGCAGCCCGCAGGCGCGCCGGAAGCTGTGCAGTTGCAGGTGCCAGAGGTCGGTCGTGAGTGCGCTCAGATGTTCTGCCAGTTCCTGCGGGTGCATCAGCCAAGCGAGCTGGGCGTGCAGGATAGGTGCGCTGAGGCCAAAGGGGTCGGCCTGGGCGACGATGCCGTCGTTGAACACAAGCAAGCGGCGGTACAGGGCCTTGCCGTCCGGGACGGTCCTGTGCGCCGCCGGTGGACGATCGCTGCGACGCCTCCCAGGGGGAGTCGCGCGGGTAACGGGCCTCGGCGTCGCCATGTCAATCGCTTCCTGCGAAGTTTGGCTGCAAGTGTGCGCCACGACCTTGACATGGTTATTTCAGTTTCGTGAATTTTCGTTGGCCGGCGCGATCGCGTACTTCACTGCGCGCAGTCGGTTGCCTGTTACCTGCCTGTCACATTCACCGCCGAGAATTCCGGTAGATATCGGGGGTGTGCCATGGAGAAACTCGAAGCAGTCGCCAGTCTTGGGCAGACGGAGCTGCTCAGGCCGGCTCGGGTGCGGGCTGCGCTGGCGGCGAACGACCGGCTCAAGCTCTACCTGAGCCTGCTGCAGGCGGCCCAGCAGCGCGCGTCCGGCGAGGGTGTTCCGGCGCTCGATCTGTCGCGGGAGTTCGCCGCTGCCGGGCTCAAGGCGGGCTGGCTTGCCGAGTTGCCCGCGAACGCGTTTCGCGAAGGCAAGCTGCTGCATCTGCCCGAACTGTCCAGGCTGCGCGATTGCCTCGTCGAGGATCTGCAAGTCATGGCGCGCCCGGTCGATGCGGACGAGGCGCTCGTGCAGCGGGTCGAGCACTGGTGCGGATGGCTGGCGCAGCTTGCGCCCGACACCTTGTCGGCGGCGGACCTGCAGGCGCTGACCAGCGGCAAGCGTGGCAAGGACGACAGCCTGCACCTTCTGGTGATGGATCTGCACAAGGCGATCAACCGCCTGGCGGCCGAACTGTCGAGCGAGAACATCGATGGCGCCCACGTCTGGCAGATCGAGGCCGAAGATCGGCCGCGGATCGCCGCGTTCATGCGCGGTCTCAACCAGACGCGCGCGCTCAAGCTGCAGCATCCCGGTCTCGACACCGCCGCCACGCGCGATGGCGACCGCCTGCTGCTGCAGAACGACATCGGTACCAACGATGCACATGTGCTGGTGATACAGGTCGAGGTGCTGGAGGTCAGCCTGACCTATTCCGACCTCCATAGCCGCCGTTTCGCGTTCTTCCAGTCGCTGCTGTGCGAGGTGGGCGCGAGCTGGGGCGAGGCCCAGGCGCGCACTCGCGCGGGGTTGAACGCCGGCGCTGCCTACTATGTCGGCACCGCACGCTTCAGCTGCAGCGACGAGATGAGCCTGTGGACGACGCTGGAATGCATCGGCGCACGCATCGTCTTCCTGATCGACTGGAACCGTGCGCGCAAGCGCCTCGAGCAGTTCGTTGGCAAGGGCGATGCGGTAGCCATCCTGGCCGAGTCGGCGCGCCGCCGGGTCGGCCACATGGCCTGGCTCGAGGCCGGCGGCGAGCGGCTCATCTTCGGGGCGATGCAGGCCCTCGGTCCCGACTACTTCCGCATCGGCGACCGTCTCGATGTGGTCATGGGCACCGAGCGTGCGCGCGGCTTCGTGCTCGACGTGATGGCGCTGGCGTCGGCGGCCGCGCAGCAGCACCAGCCGCTCGCCCTCGTGGCCGACGATGCCCGCTTGCTGCTCGCACGCTACCTGCACCGCCATGACGAATTCGACCTGCTCGCCGAGCATGCGGCCTACTGCCATGCGATGGCCGAAGGCCTGCGCGACGGCCTCGCCCACGGCTACGAGCGCGACCGCAAGGCTGCACGCGTGTTTGCCGAACGCGCCAAGGACTGGGAGCGCGCTGCGGACCAGCTCGTCATGGATGCACGTGCGCGTGCCGAGGCGCGGCCGCGCTGGCAGGCCTTCGCCGAGGTGGTGGAGACGGCTGACGACGTCGCCGATGCCCTTGAGGAGGCCGCCTTCCTGCTGTCCCTGATCGCCTCCGATCACCACCGCGGCTGGCGTGGCGAAGTGCACCAGTCCATGCAACTGCTTGCCGATGCGGTACTCACCGCTGCACAGGACCATGTGCGGGCGCTCGAGATTGCCCGCACCCTGGGCGAGCGCAGCAGCGCCGAGGACCATGAAGAGTTCGTCGCCGCGCTCTGGCGCGTGCTCAATGCCGAGCGTCAGTGCGACGTGCTGCTCAGGGACGTGCGCCGTGCCCTCGCCGAGCACGTGAGCGATGCCGCCACCCTCAACCTGAGTACCGATTTTGCGCAGGCGCTCGAGGCCGCGACCGACTGGCTGCTCGCCACCGGCTACGGCGTGCGCCGGCTTGCCTTCAGCCGCGTGCGGGTGGGCGAATGAGCGCTGGGACCGACCACCTGCACGCCCGTGTCGTGCTGCTCATCCAGGGCGATGAGCCCCTTCCGAAGCACAGCGGGCCCGAGATCCTCGGTGCCAAGGCCTGGAACCTGGCGCGCATGGCGGCGCTCGGCATGCCGGTGCCGCCGGCCTTCGTGATCGGCACCGGCTGGTGCGCCGACCCGGCTGCGCTCGGTGAATGGCATTGGCGCCCTGCCCTGGAGACGCTGGAAAAGCACTGTGGGCTACGCCTGGGCGATGCTCGCCATCCGTTGCTGTTGTCGGTGCGCTCGGGGGCGCCGGCATCGATGCCTGGCATGATGGAAACCCTGCTCAACATCGGTCTGACCGAGTCGACCCTGTCCGGCTTCGTGCGTGTGACGGGTCATCCGCGCCTGGCCTGGGATGCCTACCGGCGCCTTATCGCAGGCTATGGCGAGGTCGTTGCCGGCATCGATTCCGCGCACTTCGAGGCCGACCTTGACGCTGTGCGCGGCGACCTTGACGAGCGCCTGCTCGATTTCGCCGCGCTGCGCGCGCTTGCCGGCCGCCATCTCGAAACCTATCGCAGAGAGGCGGGCGAGGCCTTTCCGCAGGATGCGCACGCACAGCTCAGGCAGGCGATTGCAGCCGTGTTCGCCTCCTGGCGCAGCGACAAGGCGCGCACCTACCGTGACCTGCACGGTCTGGACCATGGCATGGGCACCGCAGTGACGGTGCAGCGCATGGTGTTCGGCAATGCCGGCGGCCTGTCCGGGGCAGGCGTCGGCTTCACGCGCGACCCGAGCAGCGGTGAGCCGCAGCCCTGGGTCGACTTCCTCTTCAACGCGCAGGGTGAGGACGTCGTCAGCGGCCGCCGCAGTGCGCTCGGTCACGGCGAGCTTGCGAGCGTCGCGCCCTCGATCTGGGAGGATCTGGTGGGCATCTGCGGTCGGCTCGAGCAGGCCTTCGGCGACATGCAGGACTTCGAATTCACGGTGCAGGACGGGCGACTCTTCCTGCTCCAGGCGCGTGCCGGCAAGCGCACTGCGCTGGCTGCCGCGCGCATCGCGCTCGACCTCCTCGACGAGGGGGTGATCGACGCCGCAACCGCGCGCGAGCGCACCTATGGGCTGGATGCCCGGGCGCTCGTGCAGCGGCGGCTGGCAGCGATCGATGGCGGCGGGCCCGAGCCGCTCGCACAAGCCTCAAGCGCGTCGAGCGGGATCGCCAGCGGCGAGATCGTCCTCGACGAAAGGCGTGCCCGCGCCCGCTGTGCCGCAGGTGCGCGCGTGATCCTGGTACGGCAAGATGCCGAGACGCGCGACATCGCGGCGCTGGACCTCGCCGAGGGGCTGCTGACCCACCGTGGTGCGCGCACTTCGCACGCTGCGGTGGTCGCGCGCCAGCTCGGCAAGGTTTGCCTGGTCGGCTGCGAGGCGCTGCAGATCGACGCAGCGGAGCGGGTCGTGCGCATCGGTGGGCGGGCTCTTGCGGAAGGCGAACTGCTCACCCTCGATGGCAATCAGGGTGTCGTCCATGCCGGGGAGGTGGCGGTCGTCGAGAGCGTGCCGGAGGCGCTGATTGCGCGCCTGGAAGTGCTCCACCGCAGTGCTCAAGAGCAGCCGGATGCCAGCCTCGCGCGCTGAGTGGCCGCGGCATCGGCCCGTCAGTGGGCGGCGGGCTTCAGGGCAGGAAGTGCCCGATGCGGTCGAGTTCGCGCTGAAGCCGTTCGGGGTCGCCGGCGCGGCTGCCTTCGAGCAGCGGCATGGAGCGTTCGATGCGGGCACGCAGGATGTGATAGACGTCGAGCAGTTCCGACGTCGGGTCATGTGGCAGCAAATGACGCTGCAGCGGGTCGTGCACCGGCCAGTGGGCGCGTAGCGCGCTCGAGTCGCAGTAGGGGCATGGCCCCTCGCAGCGCGACTCGCAGACGCTGACCACCAGCATCGGGGCGTCACCGGTCGCGGCGTGCGGGAGGGACGACAGCGGAAGAGCGTCGGGAGGCGAGTCGCCGGCAGCGATGCCCTGGCCGCGCAGGAGTTCGAGCGCCTCGCGTGCCGGCGGCCCGGGGGCGTCGCAGCTTGCGCGGCCTGCCTTGCAGCCGGCGCGGGACACGTGGTTGAAGATGGCTTCGGCGAGCAAGGCGCGACAGTCCTTGCCCTTGCCCACAAAGAGTACCTGCATGGCGCTTCCTCGCGGCTTGGCTATGGGCGCAGGAGGCCGGGCAGGGAGGCGGGTACGGCGGTTGCCGGCCACCCGGACGCCTGATGCCGTCGAGGTCGGTCCTCGACCCGTGGAGTGTGCGCCGGTCGTGTTACCGCTTGATGACGGCCGGGATGGACGCCAGTGCTACTTGCTCACCTCCCCGACCGCATGCGACACCACCGCCTCGCTCAGTTCCGGCGCACACAGCTCGATGAAGCGGTAGGCGAAGCCGCGCAGGTAGTGACCGCGCCGTACCGCAATGCGGGTGACGTTGCCGGCGAACAGGGCGTCGCTGTCGAGCATGCGCAGCCCCGGGTCGCGCTCGGGGCTGAAGGCCATCGAGGCCAGGATGCCGACGCCGAGGCCGAGCTCGACGTAGGTCTTGATGACGTCGGCGTCGAGCGCGGACATCACCACCGCCGGCTTCAGGCCCGCGGCGGCGAAGGTCTTGTCGATGCGGGTGCGCCCGGTGAAGCCTTCGTGGTAGGTGATGACCGGATGCTCGGCGATGGCTTCGAGCGTCAGCGGCTGGACTGCCTCGAGTGGGTGGCCGGCGGGCACCACCACGGCGTGCTGCCAGCTGTAATAGGGGAATGAGGCCAGTTCGGGCACGTCGGCCAGCGCCTCGGTGGCGACACCGATGTCGGCCTCGCCGTCGAGCAGCATCTGCACGATCTCGCCCGGGCTGCCCTGGTGCAGCTTCAGGTGCACCTTGGGGAAGGCTCGCGTGAAGGCCGCCACGACCGTGGGCAGCGCGTAGCGCGCCTGGGTGTGGGTGGTGGCGACGGTGAGCTGGCCCTGGTCGGCGTTGCTGTACTGCTCGGCCAGGCGCTTGATGTTGGCGGCATCGAGCAGCATGCGCTCGACCATCACCACCAGCTCCTTGCCCGGCGCAGTGAGGCCGAGCAGGCGCTTGCCCTTGCGCGTGAACAGCTCGACGCCGAGCTCGTCCTCGAGGTCCTTGATGTGCTTGGAGACGCCCGACTGCGAGGTGAACAGGGCGTTTGCCACCTCGGTCAGGTTGAACCCGCGCCTCACCGTCTCGCGGATGATGCGCAACTGCTGGAAGTTCATCGTGCGGCTCCCGCGGCGGCGGTGTGCTGTTGTTCGAAGACGCTGAGGCGCGATGGTAGCAGGCGCACGTGCTGGCCTTCCTGCAGGCCGAGCGCGGCAACCCGCTCGCGCGTGAGCTCGACCTCGAAGTGTTGCCCGGTGGCGCCGTTGATGCCGTCGAGCTCGATGCGGGCGGTCACGCCGAAGGCGAGCACGCGGCTGATGCGGGCGGCGATACCCTGGCCTGCGCCGCCGTCAACGACGATCTCGAGTTCGTACGGGCGGGCAAAGGCCACCACCTCGGCGCCCTGGTCGAGCGTGCCGACGCCGTGCTGCAGATGCTCGTCGCCCACGCGCAGGCCCTCGCCTTCGACCCGGCCGTGGAAGAAGTTCACCGACCCGAGGAAGCCATACACGAAGGGCGTCGCCGGGTGGCGGTAGACCTCTTCCGGTGTGCCGACCTGCTCGACCCGGCCCTGGTTCATCAGCACCACGCGGTCGGCCACCTCCAGCGCTTCTTCCTGGTCGTGGGTGACGAAGACCGAGGTGATGTGCAGCTCGTCGTGCAGCTTGCGCAGCCAGCGCCGCAGCTCCTTGCGCACCTTGGCGTCGAGCGCGCCGAAGGGCTCGTCGAGCAGCAGCACGCGCGGCTCGACCGCCAGCGCACGGGCGAGCGCGATGCGCTGGCGCTGGCCACCGGAGAGCTGCGACGGGAAGCGGTCGGCCAGCCAGTCGAGCTGCACCAGGTTGAGCAGATCGTGCACCTTAGCCCGGATCTGCTTTTCGGACGGGCGCTGGCCGCGCGGCTTCATGCGCATGCCGAAGGCAACGTTGTCGAACACCGTCATGTGACGGAACAGCGCGTAATGCTGGAACACGAAGCCGACCTGGCGGTCACGCACGTGGGTGCCGGAGGCGTCGTCGCCGTCGAGCAGCACCTGGCCGGCGTCGGCCGATTCGAGTCCGGCGATGATGCGCAGCAGCGTGGTCTTGCCGCAGCCCGAGGGACCGAGCAGGGCGACGAGCTGGCCGGTGGGGAAGTCGAGCGAGATGTCGTCGAGGGCGACGAAGCTGCCGAAGCGCTTGTCGATGTTGTGTACCTGGATGCTCATGATGCGTCGTCCTGTGAAAGGCGGTGGGCTGCGGCGGCGCGGTGCTCGACCCAGGTCTTGAGGGCGAGGGTCACCAGGGCCAGCAGGGCCAGCAGCGAGGCCACCGCGAAGGCGGCCGCGAACTGGTATTCGTTGTAGAGGATCTCGACATGCAGCGGCAGCGTGTTGGTGAGGCCGCGAATGTGGCCTGATACCACCGACACGGCGCCGAACTCGCCCATCGCGCGGGCGTTGGTCAGGATCACGCCGTATAGCAGTCCCCACTTGATGTTGGGCAGGGTCACATGCCAGAAGGCTTGCAGGCCGCTTGCGCCGAGCACGATCGCCGCCTCCTCTTCCTCCTTGCCCTGCGCCTGCATCAGCGGGATGAGCTCGCGTGCGATGAAGGGGAAGGTCACGAACACGGTGGCGAGCACGATCCCCGGCACGGCGAAGATGATCTTGATGTCATGGTCGGACAGCCATGGGCCGAACCAGCCCTGAGCGCCGAACACCAGCACGTAGATCAGGCCGGCGATCACCGGCGACACCGAGAACGGCAGATCGATCAGGGTGATCAGGAAGTGCTTGCCGCGGAACTCGAACTTGGCGATCGCCCACGCCGCACACACGCCGAACACCAGATTCAGCGGCACGGCGATCGCGGCGGCCAGCAGCGTCAGGCGCAGGGCCGACAGCGCGTCGGGGTCGACCAGCGCGCTGACATAGGTCTCCCAGCCCTTGCGCAAGGCCTCGACGAAGACCGCGATCAGCGGCATCAGCAGGAAGATCGCGAAGAAGCTCAGCGCGGTGCCGAGGATGAGCCATTTCACCAGCGGGGTTTCGCGCGTCGCCGCGCGCGCCTCGAAGCGGGTCTGGCCGGCGTGGGCCCCTGCGCCGATGCGAAGTGTGCTTGCGCCAGCCATTTCAGCGGTCCCTCCCGGTGCGTTTGGCCGTCCATGCCTGCAGGCCGTTGATGGCGAGCAGCAGGATGAAGGACAGGATCAGCATCACGGTGGCGATCGCCGTGGCACCGGTGTAGTCGTACTGCTCGAGTTTGGTGATGATCATCAGTGGCGTGATCTCGGACACCATCGGGATGTTGCCGGCGATGAAGATCACCGAGCCGTACTCGCCGACGGCACGCGCGAAGGCGAGCGCGAAGCCGGTCAGCAGCGCCGGGAACAGGATCGGCATGATCACGTGGCGGAAAGTCTGCCAGCGTTGCGCGCCCAGGCTGGCCGCGGCCTCCTCCAGTTCGGTGTCCAGGTCTTCGAGGATCGGCTGCACCGTGCGCACCACGAAGGGCAGGCCGATGAACACCAGCGCCACCAGCACGCCCAGCGGCTTGAACGCGACCTGGATGCCGAGCGGCTCGAGGAACTGGCCGAACCAGCCGTTCTTGGCGTACAGCGCGGTCAGCGAGATGCCGGCCACCGCGGTGGGCAGCGCGAAGGGCAGGTCAACCAGAGCGTCGATCAGCTTCTTGCCGGGGAAGGAGTAGCGCACCAGCGCCCATGCCAGCAACAGGCCGAACACCGCATTGATCGCCGCTGCCGCGAGCGACATGCCGAAGGACAGCTTGTAGGACGCCACCACCCGCGGCGAGGTGACGACCTCCCAGAATTCGGCGAACGTCAGCTCGGCTGTCTTCAGGAACACCGCGGCGAGCGGGATCAGCACGAGCAGCGACAGGTAGCCGAGCGTGTAGCCGAGCGTGAGATTGAAGCCCGGCAGCACGCGGAAGGTTTTTCCAGTGGCCATCAGCGTTTCACCACGATCTGGTCATAGATGCCGCCGTCGGCGAAGTGCGCCTTCTGCACTGCAGCCCAGCCGCCGAGCTTTTCATCGACGGTGAAGGTGCGTACCGGCGGGAACTTCGCCGCGTTCTTCGCCAGGACTGCGGGGTCGCGCGGACGGAAGTTGTGCTTGGCGATGATCTCCTGCCCGGCGGGCGAGAACAGGAACTGCAGATAGCCCTCGGCGACCTTGGCGGTGCCGCGTTTGTCGACCACCGACTTGACCACGGCCACCGGCGCCGAGGCGTCGATCGAAATCGACGGATAGACCACGTCGAACTTGTCCTCACCCAGTTCGCGCGCAATCAGGATGGCTTCGTTCTCGAAGGTCACCAGCACGTCACCCACGTCGCGCTGGGTAAAGGTTGTGGTCGCACCGCGGCCACCGCCGTCGAGGACGGGAACGTTGGCGAACAGCTTCCCGACGAATTCACGCGCACCACCCTCGCTGCCGCTCTTGTCGAGCGCATAGCCCCAGGCGGCCAGGTAGGTGTAGCGGCCGTTGCCCGAGGTCTTGGGGTTGGGCACGATCACCTGCAGGCCCTCGCGGGCCAGGTCGTCCCAGTCCTTGATGTTCTTCGGGTTGCCCTTGCGCACGAGGAAGACCGAGGTCGTGGTGTAGGGCGTGGCCTCATGCGGGAAGCGTGCGCGCCAGTCTGCGTCCACCAAGCCACCGCGCTCGACCAGGATGTCGATGTCAGGCGACTGGTTCATCGTCACGACGTCGGCCTCGAGGCCCGCCGCGACTGCAAGCGCCTGCTTGCTCGAGCCGCCGTGCGACTGGTTGACCGTGACCGTGTCGCCGCCTTGCGCCTTCCAGTGCGCAGAGAAGGCCGGGTTGATGTCCTTGTAGAGTTCGCGTGAGACGTCGTAGGACACATTCAGCAAGGTGGTGTCGGCGACTGCGAGCGACGCTGCACTGCCGAGGATCAGGACCGCAAGGGTGCGGCGGAGTACTGATGAGGTGGTGTTCTTGTGCATTCTTGACTCCGGAAGGGGGACGATGAGCCGGAGTCTATCGAGATGTTGCAGGGCAAAAAAATAATAAAAACCGCGTTGCTTATTCTATTTTCTGCTAATCACGCAGCCCAGCGCCACGCTCCGAACGGCGCTGACGGGGCTTGCGGCCTATCTTCGATGGGAGGGTGTTGCAACACACGGCGCAGGACTTCGTCCTCCATCCTGGTGAAGCGCGGGCTGCTGCGGTCGCGCGGACGCGTGAGATCGACGCGCTGATCGAGTGCCAACGTGCCGTCCTCGATCAGCAGCACGCGATCGGCAAGGGCTACCGCCTCGGACACGTCGTGGGTGACCAGCAGTGCGGTGAAGCCTTGCGTCTGCCAGAGGCGCTCGATCAGTGCATGCATCTCGATACGGGTGAGCGCGTCGAGCGCACCAAGCGGTTCGTCGAGCAGCAACAGGCGTGGTTTGTGGACCAGGGCACGGGCAAGCGCGACGCGTTGCCGTTGCCCGCCCGACAGGCGAGAGGGCCATTCGCCTGCCCGGTCGGCAAGGCCGACCTCCGCCAGTGCGGCGAGAGCTGCGCCATGCCGTTCGCGCGGGCTGCCGGGCAGGCCCAGTGCAACGTTGTCGGCCACGCTCTTCCAGGGCAACAGGCGTGCGTCCTGGAACATGAGGCGCAGTGCTTCGTGGGTTTCCTGCAGGGGTTGATCGTCTAGCGTGATCGTGCCGCTGCTGGGGGGCTCCAGTCCAGCGAGCAGGCGCAGCAGCGTGCTCTTGCCACAGCCGCTGCGGCCGACGATGGCGACGAATTCGCCGGGTTCGACCTGGAGGTCGAGGGCGCTCAGCACCTTACGCCTGCCGTAATCCTTGTCCAGCCCTTGCAGGCCGATGCGCACACCGGCGCTCTGGCGGTGGGGGGCGTCGCTGCGGATGCTCAGGGCGCGGACTTCCTTCGATTCGATGATGCCCATCGAGTGTTCTCCATGTTCGTGTGTCTGTCAGGCAGGGCTCAGCTTCCGGCGTAGGCCGTGTTCCAGCGCAGCAGCCGGCGCTCAAGCATCCGCGCGGCGACGTCGGCTGCCTTGCCCAGTACGGCATAGAGCAGGATGGCCAGCACGACGACATCGGTCTGCAGGAACTCGCGCGCGTTCATCGCCATGTAGCCGATGCCCGAACTGGCGGCGATCGTTTCGGCCACGATCAGCGTCAACCACATGAAGCCGAGTGAGTAGCGCACGCCGACGAGGATGTTTGGCAAGGCACCAGGCAGGATCACATGGCGGAACAGCGACCAGCCCGATAGGCCGTAGGACCGTCCCATCTCTACCAGGGCGGCGTCGACCGAGCGGATGCCGTGGAAGGTGTTCAGGTACACCGGGAAGAACACACCCAGCGCCACCAGGAAGAGCTTGCCCTCCTCGCCGATACCAAACCACAGGATGACCAGCGGGATGAGCGCGAGGTGAGGTACGTTACGCACCATCTGCAGTGTGGTGTCGAACAGATTTTCCGCCAGTCGGTAGCATCCGTTCGCCAGGCCGAAGAAGAAGCCTATTCCGCCGCCGATGGCGAAGCCGATCGCGGCGCGGGCAAAGCTGGCCTGCATATGGGTAAGCAGTTCGCCCGAGGCAGCGAGCGACCAGCCCGCGGCGAGCACTGCGGAGGGCGCGGGCAGGATGCGGGTCGACAGCCAGCCGAGTTGGGCGGCGAGTTGCCAGCCTGCGAGAATTGTCACGGGTACCAGCCAAGGGCCGATACGAGTCAGGCCGCGGGCGGCGAGAGTAGGTTCTGGATTCGACACTGCGCAGCCCTCAGCTTTGGGCGACCTTGGGGTGATGCGCATACCCCACGATCTCGCCGATGGGGGCAATCCGACCCCGGGGGTGTGCGGAATCGTCTGCCGGCTGCTGCGTGCCACGCTCAGCCAGGGGCAGGTGCGGGAACACCAGTTCGGCGAAGCGGTAGGCCTCTTCGAGGTGCGGATAGCCCGAGAGCACGAAGGTGTCGGCCCCGAGCGCAGCGTATTCTTTGATCCGTTCGGCAATGATCTTGCCGTCGCCCACCAGCGCCGTTCCAGCGCCACCCCGCACCAGCCCGACGCCTGCCCACAGATTGGGCGCGATCTCGAGCTTGCTGCGGTCGCCACCGTGCAACTCGCGCATGCGACGCTGGCCCTCCGAGTCCATCTGGCCCAGTGCGCGCTGCGCAGTGGCGATGGTGTCGTCGTCAAGGTGGCTGATCAATGTATCTGCAGCCTGCCACGCCACAGCCTCGGTCTCGCGCGCGATTACATGCAGGCGCATGCCGAAGCGAACTTGGCGGCCTTCCCTTTCCGCGCGCCTCCTAACGTCGGCGAACTTTCGTGCCACCTCTGACGGTGGCTCGCCCCAGGACAGGTAGAGCTCGACGTGTTTGGCCGCCGTGTCATGGGCACGGTCCGACGAACCGCCGAAGTAAAGTGGTGGGTGGGGATGTTGAAGTGGCGGAAACAACTGCCGTGCTCCCCTGACCTTGACGTGGCGTCCTGCGTAGTCGACGGTTTCGCCGGCGAGCAGGCGCTTCCAGACCTCGAGGAACTCATCGGCATGCTCGTAGCGTTCGTCATGACCGAGGAAGATCCCGTCGGCCTCCAAGTCCGAGGTGTCGCCGCCAGCGACCAGATTGACCAGCAGGCGGCCATCGGAGAGTCGGTCGAAGGTTGCAGTCTGGCGTGCCGCCACCGTAGGGGAGGTGGTTGCCGGTCGCAGCGCGACCAGGAATTTCAGCCTGCGGGTGACGGGAATGAGGCTGGCGGCTACCACCCAGGCGTCTTCGCAAGCCCTGCCGGTCGGGATCAGCACGCCGCCGTAGCCAAGGCTGTCAGCGGCCTGGGCGATTTGCTTCAGATAGTCGTGGTCGACCGCGCGCGCGCCCTGCGCGGAGCCGAGATAGCGTCCGTCGCCGTGAGTGGGCAGGAACCAGAAGATGTTCAACGGGCTTTCGGTGCTCATGGTTTGTCCTGATACCGTGAGCGCTTCAGCGCGCCGGGCGCCAGACGACCGAAGCCACGTCGAGCCGCTTCGGGATCAGTTTCAGATCGGCCAGGGTGTCGGCCATCTTTTGCTGGTGCTGGATCACGTCCTCGGTCAGGGGCTTGACGCCGTAGCCGTAGCGGGACACCGACACTTCGGCGATCTCGACCGGCAGGCCAATCTGCGGGGCGACGATGGCGGCCGCATCTTTCTGGTTCTGCGCGACCCATTCGCCGGTTTCGTTGATCGCCTCGAGCGCCGAGGCGAGTACCTGCGGGTACTTTTCCACGAAGGGGCGCGACGCGATATAGAAGTTGTAGTTGTTCACGAGCCCGCTGCCGTCGGCCACGATGCGGGCGCCGAGTTGCGCTTCGGCGGCAGCGCCGAACGGATCCCAGATCACCCATGCGTCCACTGCGCCGCGCTCGAAGGCAGCACGCGCGTCGGCCGGCGGCAGGAAGGCCACTTCGACGTCGCTGTACTTGAGTTGGGTCGACTCCAGGGCCTTCACCAGCAGGTAATGCACATTGGAGCCCTTGTTGAGCACCACGCGCTTGCCCTTGAGGTCGGCCAAGGTCCTGATCGGCGAGTCCTTCGGCACCAGGATTTTCTCGGCGCGGGGGGCTGGCGGTTCGTTCCCGACGTAGACGAGATTGGCGCCGGCTGCTTGCGCGAAGACCGGCGGCGTCTCACCGACCACGCCGATGTCGATGCTGCCGACGTTGAGGCCTTCGAGCATCTGCGGCCCAGCGGGGAATTCGGTCCAGCTCACCTTGACGCCCTCGGCCTTCAGGCGTGCCTCGAGATTGCCCCGCGCTTTCACGATCGAAAGGGTCGAGCCCTTCTGCCAGCCGATGCGGATCTCGGGCGTGTTGGCTACTGCATAGCGGCTGGTAAGGGCGAGGGGGGCAGTGCTTGCTGCCGCGAGCAGGCCTTTCAGGACGAGGCGGCGACGATTGGTCCGGGGTGTAATGCTCATGGAGGTGCTCCTGGGGCTGGTCGCGATGAGAAGTGCAGGTTGCGGCGGGCTTGTCAGCCGATCCTGCTGTCGGAGCGCATTAAACGATGCGGACGGCTTGCCCCGAACGAAGAAAATCCGCTTTGCTTATCGAGCGAGGGCTGAAATCGTTTGCAGGTTCTTGTGTTGTTGCTTGCCGAATACAATGCGAGCGCCCGCCGCGTGAGTCGGATTGCGCGTGCCGGCCAGTTCAGGGAGAGAGGGCGGTGACGGATTTCTTTGGCAATTTCCTGCTGGCGCTGCTGCTGGTCGTGCTGGCGCGTTTTCTCTATGCCGTCTGCGTCATGCTCGTACGCACCCGTGACGGAGGTAACGTCGCCTTCGCGATCGCCTTGCCCGCCGCGCTGCTCTACGTCGCGGTGCGCAATCCCGTGCCGGTGAGCAGTTGGGGCGGATTTGCGGCCGGGGTGATCCTTGGCGCAGGGCTGATGCTGGCCGCTGCGCTCAGGAGGCGGCGTCGAGCCTGAAGGGCGCTCGGCGGGCGCTCCCTAATCTGCGAGCCTGAATATCTCAGCAGATTTTCTTCGTTTGGTTTCTGGCGCTGATCGGAGAGCATCCACCGCCTGGATCCTTTGCGGAGAATTCACATGCGCATTCCTGTTCGCGCGCTTGGCGCCATCGCGGCTGCCACAGCGCTCTTGTTTCCTCTCGCTGCGCAGGCTGAGTCGAGTGATCGACAGGTGCGCGTCTGGGCGGCCTCCTGCGCGGCCTGCCACGGCACCGACGGTCACGCCCAGGCCGGCATGACCAGCCTTGCAGGACGTAGCGCGGACGAGCTTTTCACGCTGCTCATCGAGTTCAAGCGCGACGTACGCCCGGCGACGGTCATGCACCAGCATGCCAAGGGCTACACGGACGATGAACTGAAACGGCTGGCACAGTGGTTTGCCGCCCAATCCAAGCGCTGAGGAGGCGGACATGAGCACACTCGATCGTCGTGGTTTCATCAAAGCCGCTGGCGGACTGGCCGCTGCGCTGGGTGCCGGAGTGGGCGTCGGTGCATGTGCGACCGCCGTCGGCCGTGCCTCGCCGGGGCGCGTGGTCGTCATCGGTGGCGGCTTCGGCGGCGCCACCGCCGCCAAGTACCTGAAGAAGTGGGAGCCGCGCCTCGAGGTCACGCTGGTCGAGCGCAATCAGAACTTCGTCTCCTGCCCGATCAGCAACCTGGTGCTGGCTGGCGTGAAGCAGATCGAGGACATCACCCTCGCCTACGACGGGCTGGCGAAGTACGGGGTACGCCTGGTGCGCGACGAGGCCGTGGCCATCGACGTCGACAAGCGCGAGGTCCGGCTGGCGAAGGGCGATCCGCTGCCATGGGATCGGCTCATCGTTGCGCCCGGCATCGACTTCCTCTACGACCAGATCCCCGGCCTGAACAACGCTGCCGCGCAGCAGCAGGTGCTGCATTCGTGGAAGGCCGGCGCGCAGACCGTCGCGCTGCGCAAGCGACTGGAAGAGCTGCCGGACGGCGGCGTGTTCGCGATCTCGATCCCGAAGGCGCCCTACCGTTGCCCGCCCGGGCCATACGAGCGCGCCAGCGTCATCGCCCATTACTTCAAGCAGCACAAGCCGCGCGCGAAGGTCCTGATCCTCGACGGCAACCCCGACATCACCTCCAAGAAGGCGCTGTTCCTGCAGGCCTGGGAGGAGCGCTACAAGGGCATCATCGAGTACCGCTCCAACAGCGTGTTGCAGGACTTCGACGTGCGCGGTAATGTCGCGCAACTCGAGTTCGAGGCCGTTCGCGCCGACCTCTTCAACGTCATCCCGCCCCAGCGCAGTGGCCTGATCGCCAGTCCCTTCGCCAATGTGGGCGGGCGCTGGGCCGGGGTCGACTTCCGCAGTTTCGAATCGACCGCGGTGCCGGGCGTGCACCTGATCGGCGATGCCATCGCGGCCGCGCCCGGCATGCCGAAGTCCGGGTTCATGGCCAACAACCACGCCAAGGTGGCGGCGGACGCGGTCATCGCCAGCCTCACCGGACTCGAGGCGAACCCGACGCCGATCATCGCCAACACCTGCTACAGCTTCGTCTCCGACCGCGACGTGGTGCACGTGGCATCGGTGCACAAGTTCGACACGCAGGAGAACACGCTGCTGCCGGTCAAGGGCGCGGGCGGCTTGTCGGCAGTTGCCAACGATCTGGAAGGCAAGTACGCCCTGGCTTGGGCGCGCAACATCTGGGCCGATGCCTTGACCTGAGGCACGGGCCCGGTCGGGCGCGTGCAGGAGGAGACAAGAAAATGGATAAGGACGTGGAAACCGCATCCGGTACCCTTGCAAGACGAGCTCGCGAATTCCTCGACCGCTTACCGCTCGAGCGCGAAGGCGGACGGCAGCTGCGCCGCCTGGCCGATGGCGGCGTGGTCGGTGACTGGTTCGGCTGCGAACTGTCGAGTGTCTTCCAGCCAGTCGTGCTGCCGACGGACGGGAGCACGACCGGCTATGGGGCGTACCTGCGCATCCTTGGCAGCGGCGAGCGCGCGCTGTCGCCATGGACGCTGTTCTCGGCCAACGCCGACGATAATCGCTTGGTAGCGCTCGATCGCGTGGCGCGGACCGTGCATGCGCTCAACTTCCTGAGCTCGGTCGAAGGCGACAGCCTGCTGTTCCTCAAGGTGCATGGCCGCCTGCTCGCCGCCGTCAGCGGCGATCATGGTGCGGCGTTCCGCAAGGTGGTGGATGCCCTTGGTCTGCCGTCCGAGCGTGTCGTCATCGAGACGCCGCTCGAGGCGAGCAGTCAGCCTGACCTGTTGGCTTTCGTGTTGCGCAATTACCGCAACAACGGCTTTCAGGTGGCGATCAACGTCGACTCGCCGATGCAGTGGCAGGCGCTCTCCAGTCGAGTGCCGGCCCAGTTCGTCAAGGTCGACAGTGCTCGCTTGTGCCTTGCCGATGACTGGCGCGCCCGCCTGGCCTGGCTGGTGAGCTTGCGCGAGCGCGCGAGC
Source organism: Thauera sp. 27 (assembly GCF_000310125.2). Taxonomy (NCBI): domain Bacteria; kingdom Pseudomonadati; phylum Pseudomonadota; class Betaproteobacteria; order Rhodocyclales; family Zoogloeaceae; genus Thauera; species Thauera sp. 27. Next base: position 49,639 of record NZ_AMXB01000025.1, on the reverse strand, counting down.
GTCATCGTCACCCGTCTCGAGGCCAAGCTGGACGGTGTCCTGCCCGCGGGCGTGCTGGTCCAGGGCTACGCTTATGGTCTGCCGGCTCAGCGTGCTGCGATCATGCGCGCAGAGCGCTACGTGCTCGATCACTTCGCCTTCTGATGAGTCACCGTGAGACATGAATTGAGTGCGTCACACCCGCAGCACGTGGTCATCGTCGGGGGCGGCTTCAGCGGTACGCTGACCGCCGTGCATCTGCTGCGTGAGGCGGCACCGGAGCAAGTGCGCATCACCTTGATCGAACAGCATCCGCGTGTCGCACGCGGCCTGGCGTATCGCATCTGGGACGACAGCATGCTGCTCAACGTACCCGCCGGCAACATGAGTGCCCTCGCTGACGAGCCGGGACATTTCCTTGAGTACTGTCGCGACATCGACCCAGCCTTCAACGAAGGGTCGTTCGTTCCGCGGCGCTTGTTTGGCGATTATCTCGAGCACACGCTGCACCTTGCCGCGCGCGCAAGCCCGACGCCGCTCACCCGGCTTCGGGCGCAGGCCGTGGCGATACGGCGGAGCGAGGCCTCGTCGGCAATGGACGTCACGCTGGCCGATGGCTCGGTGCTGTTGGCCAGTCGGGTGGTGCTCGCGCTCGGGCACCTGGGCGCGCAGCAGTTGCGCTTCGCGGATGCGCTGGCCGATTCTGGCCGCTATATCGGCAACCCGTGGGATTACGCGGCCATGGATCACATTCCCGCCGGCCAGCCGGTGGTGGTGCTGGGCACCGGGCACACCGCGATCGATGCGCTGTTTCGCCTGACCAGCCGGGATGAGGAGCGCAAGGTGTTCCTGCTGTCCCGGCGCGGCCTGCTGCCGAAGGGGCATCGCACCCTTCCGCAAGCGCCGGCAACGACGGCGTTTCCCTGCTACCTGGCCGGCTTGCCGCCGACGACCTTTGCCTACCTGCGCGCCATTCGGCGCCAGATCCGCATCCGCCAGCAACAAGGCTACAACTGGCGTGATGTCATCAATGCACTGCGCCCCCATACGCCCGAGATCTGGCGTCGGCTGCCAGACCGGGAGCGGCGGCGCTTTCTCGCCCGCGTCGGCCCGTGGTGGGACATCCATCGACATCGTCTGGCGCCGAGCGCCTACCGGCGTCTGCGCGGAATGCTGCAATCCGGGCAGGCCGAAGTCGTTGCCGGAACGGTCCAGGAGATGCAGGCCGGGGGGCAGAGGGTGCAGGTCCGGGTGCAGCCGCGCGCGGGTGGCGAGGTGCGCGAACTGGAGGCCGCCGTCGTGGTGAATTGCACCGGCCCGGATTACGACATCGGCCGCCTCACGGTCTCACCCCTGGTCACGCAATTGCGCGACGAGGGCTATGTGCGGGCCGATCCGCAGCGTATCGGCATCGAGCTTGACGAGCGCTACCGCGTGATTGACACGGACGGCCGGGGGCTTGCGGGACTGTATTACGTCGGGCCCATGCTGCGCGCGCGCTACTGGGAGGCGATCGCGGTGCCGGAGTTGCGGCGCCACACACAGACCCTCGCGCGCCACCTGCTCGAACCCCAAGGCTAGCCCATTCACCTGTCTGCCGGGTTCAAGCTTCGCGGCGAGCGCCTGCTTCGACGCGTCCAGGCAAGCTGTGCGCTTTCATAGATTTGAAACAAGAATGCAACGCGATTTTTCTTGGTTCGCCTGACGAATGCTAGCGCATAGGCTGATGACGTCCTCTTCACCGTCATCAGGGTAAAGCCATGCCACGCGCCGTCGCACCCGAGATCCTGTGCACCGTCGGACCTGCGTCGCTCAACGCGAGCGTACTGGTCGGGCTTCAGGAGCTGGGAGTCAGCCTGCTCCGCATCAATCTTTCGCACACGCGGATCAAGGATCTGCCCGCGGTCGTGAGCTTCATCCGTGCCCACTCAAGCGTGCCGATCTGCCTCGATACCGAGGGGGCCCAGGTACGTACCGGCGACATCGTCGGTGGCGAGATCGTGCTGCGCGAGAACGCCATCGTGTGTGCGCACCGTAATCTCGTGCCCGGCGATGCACAGAACTTCAATCTTTACCCGCTCGAGATCGTCGATCAACTCGAGGAGGGTGACCTCATCAGCGTCGATTTCAATGCCGTCCTCGTGCAGGTGACCCGCAAGGAGCTTGATCGCGTCGAGATGCGCGTGATCCATGGGGGCGTGGTTGGCCGCAACAAGGCAGTGACGGTGGAACGGGATCTGCCGCTGGCGCCACTGACGCACAAGGACATCGAGGCCTTGAAGTGGGGACGCGACAATGGCATTCGCCACGTGGCGCTGTCGTTCGCCAACCGTGGCGAGGATGTCGATGCTGTCCGTGCGCTGGTCGGCAACGACACCTTCCTGATTTCCAAGATCGAGTGCCGCAATGCGCTATACCACCTGGACGAGATCGCGCAGCGCTCAAACGCGCTGCTGATTGATCGGGGCGATCTGTCACGGCAGGAGCCGATCGAGCGTATTCCCTGCTTGCAGAAGATGATCATCCGCCGTGGTGGAGAACTCGGCCGGCGCGTCTACGTGGCGACCAATCTGCTGGAGTCGATGATCTCCGCGCACAACCCGACGCGTGCCGAGGCAAACGATGTGATCAACACTTTGCTCGATGGCGCTGACGGCCTGGTCCTTGCCGCCGAGACCGCGATTGGTCGCGACCCGGTGGGCTGCGTCGGCATGATCCTGAAGCTGATCCACGAGTACGAAGCGTTTCGCAGCACCGAGTCGAGCACGGTTCGCCACTATCGCCCCAATGAACGCTTGTCGCTGCTTGTCCCACCGCACGGCGGTGCCCTGGTCGAGCAGAGCGTGCCGGAGTCGGAATGGCACGCCCTGGGGCGCCTGCCGCGAATCACCGTTGGGCCGAACGTGTTGCAGGATGCGCAGAATATCGGACTCGGCACTTTCTCGCCGCTCCGCGGCTTCATGGACGAAGTCACGCTGGATGCGGTGTTGCGCACCCATCGGCTCGCCGACGGCACGCCATGGACGATGCCGATCCTGCTGCCGCTCGATGCGCGGTCCGAGGCCACGCTCGGTACCGCGGACAGCGTCGTCCTTGCTGATGAGACGGGTACGGCGTATGCCGTTGTCCGTGATGCCGGCGTATTTTCTTTCGATCTCGGTACGCTTTTCGATCTGTGGTTCGGTACGCGCTCGAGCGCACATCCGGGCGTGCGGGCGCTTCTGCCTTGGAGTGGGCGTTTCCTGGCGGGCGCAGTGTATCTGCTGGGGCGTCAGCCTTCGGATTACCGGGAGCACGTGCTGTCACCACGTGAAAGCCGCTTCGTGCTCCAGCACAAAGGTTGGCGCAAGGTCATCGGCTTTCATGCCGACCGCCCCGCAAACCGGTTCGACGAGTACACGCAGCTTGCGGCGCTGGAGCGCCACAGCGTCGATGGGATACTGGTCGACCTGGCGCTCGACGATGACCGCGAGCGCAGTTTCGCGGCCGATGCCGTGTTGCGCAGCTACCGCATGATGCTGGACTTCTCGTATTACCCGTCGGGCAGGGTCTGTCTCGGCACCTTGCCGCTGTACCGCCGGTATGCGGAAGGCCGCGAGCAGGTGTTTCAGGCCTTGTGCCACAAGAACCTTGGCTGCAGCCATTTCCTTGTCGAGCTCGCGGCGGCGCCGGGCCCGTCGAGCGTCGCCACGGAGGCGACACGCGCCCTGTTCGCAAGCCTCGGGGACATCGGCGTCGTGCCGGTTTTCGTCCGTCCGGTCGGTTACGCGCGCGCGGAAGGCCGCTACGCCGAAATCGGCCCGGAGGCCGATTCCGCCAAGCCTGTGCAGGAATTCATCGACGTGGGCGATGCGTGTGCAGCCCTGGGCCGAAACGAGTCCCTGCCCGACTGGTTCATGCGCGAACCCATACAGGACATGCTTCGTGCCAGTCTGACCCACCGGAACAAGGAGCCCGAAAATGTCCTCACCGGCCAGTAAGCGCATCGTCGCCGACCCGCACGAGGACGGTAGCGGCTTCTGGGACAAGGTCGGCAAGACCTTGCGTTTCCATGCCACGAACGCACGGGTGAGCCTGCGCGCAGCGCGCTGGCAGGTTGGGCAGTGGCCGGCCGAGCGGCCGGTATTCATCGTCAGTTGCAGCCGTTCCGGCACGCAGATGCTTTACAAGACCTTGTCGCAGTCGCAGGCGATTGGCAGCTTGAACCGCGAGATCTACGCGGTCTGGTCGCGTCTTCATGCACCCCATCACAAGCATTGGGACAGCCATGTGCTCGATGCCGAGGACGTCGAGCCTGGCGAGCGCGACTTCATCACGCGCTACTTCTATGCGCGCACCGGCCAGCGCCGCTTTGTCGACAAGAACAATCAGCATGGACTGGCGGTTCCTTACCTTCATGCGCTGTATCCAGATGCGCGCTTCGTCTACATCAAGCGCAATCCAGGCGACACCTTGAATTCGATGATCGAAGGCTGGCATCGCCCCGAACGTTATGCGACGTGGTCCGCAGGCCTGCCGGCACAGGTGCAGATCGACGGCGGTCGCTTCACGCGCTGGTGTCATTTCCTGCCGGAAGGCTGGCGTGAATACCTGCGCGCGTCGCTCGAGGAAGTTAACGCCTTCCAGTACGCGTCGATTCACCGGGCGATTCGCGAAGCGTCACGCGCGATACCGGCCGAACAGTGGCATGAGGTGTTCTACGAGGATGTCGTGCGCGACCCGGTCGAGACGCTCCGCCAGGTTTTTGCACATTGCGACCTGCCATTCACGCCGGCGATCGAAGCGCACTGCAGCAGCTTGCTCGACAAGCCTTACGACGCGTTCTCTGAGATCCGCCTCGACAAGTGGCGCGACCAACGGCACCGCGAGCGGATCGAGCGCGTGCTGCCCGGGCTGGAAGGCCTCGCGCGCGATCTGGGCTACCGGGTGTGATCGACGGGATGCGCCCGCGGGAGCAATGAGCATGAGCCTCAGCAGCCTCGACATCCTGCACATCGTCGCTGCGCTGTCGGCAATCCTCGTCTGCGCGCACCTTGGAGGCTTTCTGGCCTGCCGTATCGGCCTTCCGCCGATGATCGGCGAACTGTGCGGGGGGCTGTTGCTCGGCCCGACCGTGCTGCAGCGGATCTGGCCAGAGGGGCAGGCATGGCTGCTGCCTGCACCGGCAAGCGATGGCGGGGGGGTGCCCCCTGTGCTGGTCGTGCTCGATTTCTGCAGCACCATCGGCCTGTTGCTGCTCATGTTTCTGGGTGGTCTGCAGCTGCGCCGCCTTATGACGCGTCGTGACGCGGCCTCGATTGGTTGGATCTCTGCGATGGGCGTCATCGTGCCGGTCGCCGGCGGGCTCCTGATGCTCGAGTTCATCGACGTCACGCCGTATCTGGGCAGCGCGAACAGTGTGGCCGCACTGAAGATCGTGCTGTTGATCGAACTCGCCATCACCAGCATTCCCGTCATTACCCGGATTCTGCTCGATCTCGGCCTGATGAACACGCGTCTTGCGCGCATCGTCCTCTCGGTTGCCGTGATCGAGGATGTGTTGCTCTACGTCGCGCTGTCGATTGCGCTTGGCATGGCACAGGCCAGCTCACAGGGCGACGCGTCACTACCGTCCTTGCTCGGCCTTGAGCCCGATTCCGTCGCCTTCATGGCATGGCACGTCGCTGCCAGCCTGCTTCTGCTCGTGTGGGCCTCCCTGGGCGGGCGAAGGGTCAATTCGGACCGGCACGACCTCGTTTCCGCCCGCCATGGTCTTGTGCGCCGCAGTCCTCTGGCGTGGGCTTTGATCTCGATCCTCGCCGGCACGGGTCTGGCAATGCTGCTCGGGCTCGCACCCATGTTCGGCGCGCTTGTCGCCGGCATCGTCGCCTCGAAGCAGGCCGGCCCATCAAGTGTCGCGGCCTTTCAGCAGATCGAGGCGCTGGGACACGCCTTCTTCATCCCGATCTATTTCGCGCTCATCGGCATCTCGCTCGACCTGGTGAGGGACTTCGATGCGCCGATGACACTCGGGCTGCTGGTGTTCGGGACATTCTTCAAGTACTGCGGCGCACTCGGCGGGGCGCTGATCGCGGGCGAACGTGCGGTGATGGCAAACGCGCTGGCAGTCAGCGTCAACGCGCGCGGTGGCCCCGGACTGGTCGTTGCAGCCAGCGCGTTTGCCGCAGGCATCATCAATCCTGCGGCATATACCGGGTTCGTGGTGCTTGCGCTGGTCACCTCGGTGGGCGCCGGGATCTTCCTTGCCCGCCTGTTGCGACGCAGTCCCGAGGCCTTCGGCGAAATGCAGGTGCCCGACGAGTCGGGCACCCTGCGCGATCGCGCACGGCGCGCACTCCGGCTCAGGCCGCCAGTCTCCGGCGACGCGGCTTGACGATCGGCTTGCAGTCCTGGTCGGGGTGGCCGAGGAAATGTCCCTGCAGCCAATCGACGTCCAGATTCTTCGCCAGCTCAAGCTGCTCGGCATGCTCGATGTGTTGACTCGTGATCACCATGCCGAGGCGGCGGATCTCGGGCACGAGTTCCGAGACGACGCGTCGCGCGAGCGCGAGGTGGCCGCCGTGGCCGGCAAGGCTGCGGTCGAGCTTGACGATATCGGGCGCCAGCACCTCAAGCCGATCGAGGGCGGACGAATGGCGTCCGAAGTTGTCGAGTGCGATGCGATAGCCTCGTTCCCGGTACTCGGCGATCGCACAAGCCAGGCGCGCGGGATCAGCGAAGCCGTCGTCGGTGATCTCGAGCACCACCCGGCCGGGCGTCAGGCCGCAGCGCGACAACACGCTCTCGAAGACCTTTCCGTGGTGGTCGGGAACGGCGCGAATGAGCTGGGGATGCACATTGAGGGCCAGAAACCCGCCTGACTGTTCGCGCTGGAGCAGAAAGTTCAGCGCATGAAGCGTACGGACGAGGCGGTCGAGGTGGACCAGCTCCGCATCATCCTGCGCGTCGAGGAAGACCGCTTGAGCGGGCAGCGCCAGGCCGTCACCGGCGAGGACGTGCAGATGCGCCTCGTGGCCCACGACCCGCCCACTGGCGCGCTCTACCAGCGGCTGGAACACGCTGCCGAGGAGGCGATTGCCAACGCGGGCGCGGACGCGACCCGCGCTGAACTCGAGCCCTTCTTCTTGCGCCCCGCCGCGCGCAAGCGGGTTGCGCTTGTTGAAATAGCGCACGAGTTCGGTGAGCGGCACGGCAGTCTCCAGGTTTTGCGGGGCGGCAATCAGGTCGTCAGGGCCGCTACGATAGCCACGCCGCACCGAACGGCAAACCAAGAAATCATGCAATCGATATGCAGTCGCGTTACACCAGGGCTTGAACCAGGCCGATGACGGCGCACGCGCCGATCACCTTCATGACGTCCTGTTTGTACTTCCACAGCGCGATGAAGGCCGCGACCGAGATCAGCGCGTAGAACCACTCGAAGCCACCCGAGAACGGCGCCGCTTCGGTGGCGCCCGGGAAGATCACATGCCAGCCGAAGAACAGCGCCAGGTTGAGCACCACCCCCACCACGGCAGCGGTGATGCCGGTGAGCGGCGCGGTGAACTTCAGCTTGCCGTGGGTGGATTCCACCAGCGGGGCCCCCGCCAGGATGAAGACGAAGCTGGGCAGGAAGGTGAAGAAGGTGGCCACCGATGCGCCCACGAAGCCCGCCAGCAACAGGGCGTCGGCACCGAAGATCTCCTTGGTCCACGCGCCCACGAAGCCGACGAAGGCGACCACCATGATCAGCGGCCCCGGCGTTGTTTCGCCCAGCGCCAGGCCGTCGATCATCTGCGTGCCGGTGAGCCAGCCGTAGGTGTCGACGCCGCCCTGATACACGTAGGGCAGCACGGCGTAGGCGCCGCCGAAGGTGACGAACGCGGCTTTGGTGAAGAACTCACCCATCGTTCGCAATACCGGGTCGTCCAGCACGGCAATCGCCACGCCCCAGAGGACCGCGGCCGTCGCCAGGAGGGTGATCAGGTAGGACCAGCTGAAGCGCGCGTGCGGTAGGGGCGGGGTGTCGTCGTCGATCAGTGCGGGCCCGTATTTCTTGTCCGAAGCGCCGTGACCGCCGCCCACCCGGAACTTGTCCGGCGCCAGCTTGCCGCCCAGTGCGCCCAGCAGGCCCGCCCCGACGACGATGTAGGGAAAGGGCACGCGAAAGACGAAGATGGCGACGAAGGATGCCGCCGCCAAGGCCCATAGCACCCGGTTCTTCAAGGCCCGCGAACCGATGCGCCAAGCCGCAAACACCACGATGGCCACGACCGCCGGCTTGATGCCGTTGAAGATGCCCTGCACGAAGCTCACATCGCCGAAGGCGAGGTAGATGTAGGTCAGCGCGGCCAGGATGAACAGCGATGGCAGCACGAACAGCGTGCCGGCGACGATGCCGCCCCAGGTGCGATGCAGCAGCCAGCCGATGTAGATGGCAAGCTGCTGCGCCTCGGGCCCGGGCAGCACCATGCAATAGTTGAGTGCGTGCAGGAAGCTGCGCTCCGAGATCCATCGGCGTTTCTCCACCAGCTCCTGGTGCATGATCGCGATCTGCCCGGCAGGGCCGCCGAAGCTGATGAAGCCGAGCTTCAGCCAGTACAGGAAGGCCTCGCGGAACGAGGGGTGGGCCGGGCGCGTTTGGGGGCGGTTGTCAATGTGGGTTGTCCTCGAATCCTGCGCGTACGATAGCACGTGCCCGGGATCGAGCATGGGGCTTCTCCGCCCGATCCCGGGGGCGTGGTGGCGCATCGGTGCCTCCCGCGTCTGTGCAGGCGCGCCTGCGTTCATATCGATCGCATTTCTTCTTGGTTGGGTGTCGGGGTCGCGCCCTCTATGCTCGTCGCGACTCGGTGCCAAGACTTGATTGGCATCCCAGAACATGACGTTCAACTCAAGGAGCTCCCGCCATGAAGAAACTGCGTGTGACCACGCTGGTTGCCTTATCCCTGCTGTCCGGTCTGGCCCAGGCCGATCGTCTCGAGGACATCAAGAAGAACGGTGTGCTGCGGGTCGCCGCCTTCGACAGTAACCCGCCATTTGGCTTCATCGACGCGCAGACCAAGCAGATCGCCGGTCTCGACGTCGATTATGCCAAGGAGCTCGCGGCCCGGCTGGGCGTCAAGCTCGAGCTTGTACCGACCAATCCGGCCAACCGCATTCCCTTGCTGACGGCCAACAAGGTCGACGTCGTGCTGGCCAACTTCACGATCACCGAGGAGCGTGCGAAGCAGGTGAACTTCAGCATCCCCTACTTCGCGTCCGGTCAGCAGTTCATAGCCAAGAAAGGCACCCTGAGTTCCCCCGAACAACTGGGCAAGCTGCGCATCGGTGTCGACAAGGGCACGACCAACGAGATCGTGCTGCGTGAGAAATACCCGAGCGCGACCCTGGTCGCTTTCGACGACACCCCGTTCGCCTTTACCGCGCTGCGTAACGGTAACGTGCAGGCGATCACGCAGGACGGGCCGAAGCTGATCGGCCTGCTGGCCAATGTGCCCGATCGCGACAAGTACGAGATTCCGCCGTTCTCGATCTCGGACGATCTGATCGGCGCCGGCCTGCCCAAGGGTGAAACGCGGCTGACCGAATTCGTCAACCAGTCGCTGCGCGAACTGGAGGCCAGCGGCAAGGCGCAAAAAATCTACGACACCTGGTTCGGTCCCGATACCAGGACGCCGCTGGCGCGCATCTTCCGCATCGGTGACCAGTAAGGTCTCGCGCCAGCGCGCAAGCTGCAACGGGCTCCCCGCCCGACTTCACGGTCGGCGGGGAGTTTGTGCTGGCAAGGACCTGTCCCTCTGAACATGTTCGATGAGCTGCTCGCGCCCAGATACCTGGGCTGGCTGATCGATGGCTTTGGCGTCACGCTGGGGCTGTCGGCGCTGGTATCGATCGCCGCGACCGTACTCGGGCTGGCCTTGTGCCTCGCTCGGGTGGCGCGCTCGCCATGCTGGTCCTGGCCGGCGCGCGCCTGGCTGTCGGTGTTTCGTAACACGCCGCTGCTGGTGCAGTTGTTCTTCTGGTACTTCGGCGCCAGTGCGCTGATGCCGGAAGCCTTGCTGAACTGGCTCAATACCCCGCACCGCTGGGATCTCGTCCTCCTCGGCCTGCGCTGGCCGTCGTTCGAATACCTTGCCGGTTTCTTCGGCCTCACGCTTTACACGGCGGCCTTCATCGCCGAGGAGTTCCGCGCCGGCGTGCGCGGCGTACCCGCAGGCCAGGTCGCCGCCGCGCAGGCGCTGGGGCTGGACCGGCTGCAGGTCTGGCTGCAGGTCTGGCTGCATGTCGTGATGCCGCAGGCCTTCCGCATCGCATTGCCGCCGCTGCTCGGGCAGTACATGAACGCCGTAAAGAATTCGTCCCTGACGATGGCAATCGGTCTGGCTGAGCTGTCGTACGCCTCGCGTCAGGTCGAGACCGAGACCTTCAAGACCTTCCAGGCCTTCGGTGTCGCCACCTTGCTTTACATCGGCACCATCGTCGTCATCGAACTGGCCGGACAGTGGCTGCAGCGCCGCCGGCCAGCGCCCGGGGCGAGGCACTGAACCATGGACTTCACTGTCGTTGCCGACAATTTTTCGTATTTCATGCTCGGTGCGTGGCCGCACGGGCCGCTGGGCGGAACTGCGCTGACGCTGGTGTTGAGCGTCATCTCGGCCCTGGCCTCGGGGGTGCTCGGACTGGTCTTCGGCATCGCGCTGGCGATGACGCGCGGACGGACCCACAACGCGCTGCTGCTCGGGCTCGGCTTCTTTCGCGCCATCCCGGTGATCATGCTGATCTTCTGGACCTACTTCCTGCTACCCGTCCTGTTCGGCATCGATGTGCCGGGCCTGGGCACGGTGGTGGTCGCCCTGTCGCTGATCGGCGGCAGTTATCTGGCGCACGCGGTTCATGCCGGCATCAGCAGCCTGCCGCCGGGGCAATGGCAGGCGGCGGCCGCGCTGGGCCTGCGGCGAAGCCAGGCCTTGCGCCTGGTGATCCTGCCCCAGGCCCTGCCGATCATGGTGCCGTCCTTCATCAACCAGTGGGTGGCGCTGATCAAGGACACCTCGCTCGCCTATGTCATCGGGGTGGGCGAACTGTCTTTCGTCGCGACTCAGGTCAGCAACCGGGAAATGGTCTATCCGACCGAGATCTTCCTGTTCGTGGCGCTGGTGTATTTCCTCATCTGTTCGGCGCTCGAACTGGGCGCGAACAGGCTCACAAAACGTTTCGGGAGTCGAACCGGATGATCGAGATCGAAGGCGTGTCGAAGTGGTACGGCGCGACGCGCGTGCTCGACAACTGCAGCATGCGGGTGGAGAAAGGCGAGGTGGTGGTGGTGTGCGGGCCCTCGGGTTCGGGCAAGTCGACGCTGATCAAGCTCGTCAATGGCCTCGAACCTTTCCAGGCCGGCCGCGTCGTCGTCAATGGGGTGTCGGTCGGCGCCCGCGACACCGATCTGCCGCGCCTGCGCGCGCAGGTGGGCATGGTGTTCCAGAACTTTGAGCTGTTTCCGCACCTGAACGTACTCGACAACCTGTGCCTTGCCCAGGTCAGGGCGCTCGGGCGCAGCCGCAGGGAAGCCGAGGCGCGCGCCACGCACTACCTCGAGCGCGTCGGGCTGGCGGACTTTGCCGAGCGCCTGCCCGCCCAGCTTTCGGGCGGACAGCAACAGCGCGTGGCGATCGCCCGTGCGCTGTGCATGGATCCGATCTGCATGCTGTTCGACGAACCGACTTCGGCGCTCGATCCGGAGATGGTGTGCGAAGTGCTCGAGGTCATGGTCGGGCTCGCCGAGGAGGGCATGACGATGATCTGCGTGACGCATGAGATGGGCTTCGCGCGCAAGGTCGCCGACCGGATCGTCTTCATCGACCGCGGCGCTATCCTGGATGACTGCGCCAGCGCGGCGTTCTTCGGATCGCCGGACGCGCGCCCGGAGCGCGCACGTCAGTTCCTGTCCAGGATCCTCGCGCACTGAGGGCCGCGCGGCGGCGCCCAGTGCGCGGCGTTCAGCGCTTGTGCAGCCAGTGCTGGTAGAGCCAGCGCGCGGCGTAGTCGAGCGCGAAACCCAGTGCGCCGATGATCAGGATGGCCGCCATCAGGTCGGGGTAGGCGAGGCGGTCGCGGGCGTCGAGGATGAAATAGCCCAGCCCGGCCGATACCCCGAGCATTTCCGCCGGCACCAGGATGATCCAGATGATGCCGATCGCCAGCCGCACCCCGCTCAGGATGTGGGCGACGATGCCCGGCAGCACGACGCGGAAGAGGGTCTCGAAGCGGGTGGCCGACAGGCTGCGTGCGAGCATCAGCCAGTTGCGGTCGAGCTGGGCCACGCCGGCCGCGGTGTTGAGCAGGATCGGCCAGACGGCGGCGAAGGCGAGCAGGAAATACACCGGCGCGTCGCCGACTCCGAGCACCATCACCGCGATCGGCATCCACGACAGCGGCGAGATCATGCGCAGGAACTGGAACAGCGGCGTGGTCGTCTGCGCGAACACGCGCGACACCCCGGTGAGGATTCCCAGCGGCACGCCGATCGCGAGCGCGACCACGAGGCCGACTGCCACCCGCTGCAGGCTGACGCCGATGTGATCCCACATCAGCGGATCGACGATCAGCGCAGCAAGGGCGCGTACCGCCTCAAGCGGGGCGAAGTTGGCCAGGATCGGTGTCTCGGTCGCCAGCAGCAGCGTCGCGACCGCCCACAGCGCGGCCGCGAGCCCGAGACCGAGCACGGGCAGGATCAGGGGGGCAGGCATGCGCGTCACACCACGATGGTTTCCTGGCGCAGCAGGTTGGCCGGCAGGCCGAAGGCCTGCGGACCGCCCACGGCGTCGATCGCGGTGCGCACGAAGCGGTCATCGACCAGGTCGCGGGCCACGAAGGCCGGATCCAGCTTGGCGAGGAAGCTTGCATCGCCCTCGACCTTGGTCGCCAGCAGGCTGCGCACCAGCTCCTCCGTATAGGACGGGAAGGGATAGGGCTGGAAGTCGATGCGGCGCTGGTGCCAGCCCTTGTTGCGGGCCACGCCGCTGTCCTCGTAGGCCTTGTAGTCGGTGGCCGACAACACCTTCGCCAGCACCTCGACCGAGTGCGGCGTGTAGCGGTTGTCGCCACTGGCGGCGAGCAGCTTGGCCGCATCGAGCTGGTTGCTGCGCGTCCACAACTGCGCCTTGACGATCGCGTTGGTGACGCGCTGGGCCCAGTGCGGGCGCTCGGCGATGTCGCGCTCGGCGAGGAAGGTCACGCAGCAGGCGTGGTCCTTCCACACGTCGCCCGAGAAACGCAGCACCTTGCCGACATTGTTGATCTCGGCCGCAGCGTTGAACGGGTCGGCGACGATGAAGCCGGCGATGCCCTTGCCGGCCAGTGCCGACACCATCTCGGCCGGCGGCAGCACGATCAGGTTGACCTCGTTGGCTGCAATCGTGCTGCCACGCGGGCGGGTCACCGCGGTCAGGCCATTGGCCACCAGCAGCTTCTGCAGCAGGATGTTGTGGATCGAGTACCAGAACGGGATCGCCACCGTCTTGCCGCCGAGGTCCGTCACCGTGTCGATGTCGTGGGCGACGGTCAGCGCCGAGCCGTTCATGTGGTTCCAGGCCACCACCTTGGCGGGGAATTTCGTCCCGTAGCGCACCCACAGCGTCGTCGGCGACAGCAGGTGGATGACGTTCACCTGGCCCGAGACGAAGGCCTCGACGATCTGCGCCCAGCTGCGGAACAGGCGCGGCGCTTCGGTGCGAAGGCCTTCGGCCTCGAACAGCTTGCGCGCATGCGCGACCAGCAGCGGCGTGGCGTCGGTGATCGGCAGGTAGCCGATCTTGACCGGCACGTCGTCGCCCTTGGCCGCCTGTGCCATGGCGTCGCCCGCGCGCAGCATGGGCACGGCGAGGCCGGCACCGGTCAGCGCCGACAGGCGCAGGAAGTCGCGGCGGGTCATGCCGCAGCCGCAGTTGGACGACAGGCAGATGTGCGGGCGGGTGGCGGGTTTGTAGTCCATGATGGGTGGCTCTTGTTCAGGAATGGGTGGGCGCCGGCACCAGCGTCGGCGTGGGTGCGGCCCCTTCGGTTGCGGCGCGCAAGGTCGCCAGGATCTGCATCCGCAGTGTGGTGACCGCTTCAGGGTGGGCTTCGCGCGGATGCGGGATGTCGACCGCCCACTCGCGGTAAATGTGGCCGGGCTGGCCGGCCATCAGCAGGATGCGATCGGCGACGAGGATGGCCTCGTCGATGTCGTGGGTGACGAGCAGCACGGCCGCATGCCAGCGGTGCACCACGTCCACCAGCAGGCGCTGCATCTCGGCGCGGGTGATCGCATCCAGGGCCGAGAAGGGCTCGTCGGCGAACAACAGCTCGGGCTCGCGGGCCAGCGCGCGCGCCAGTGCGACACGCTGGGCCTGCCCGCCCGACAGCTCGGCGGGCCAAGCCTGCTCGCGGCCGGCCAGACCCACTGCGGCCAGCGCCGCCTGCACGCGCGCCTTGCGGGCGGCGGCGTCGATGGCGGGCTGGTGCTTGAAGTCCAGTCCGAAGCTGGCGTTGTCGAACACGTTCAGCCAGGGCAGCAGGCTGGCCTGCTGGAACACCAGCGCGCTGCGCGGATGCGGCTGGTGCAGTGGCTGCCCCAGAAAGCGCACGACCCCGGCACGGGCTGTTTCCAGCCCGGCGAGCACGCGCAGCAAGGTCGACTTGCCGCAGCCGCTGCCACCCAGCAGGCAGACGATCTCGCGCCGACCGATGCCGATCGAGACGTCCTCGAAGGTGGAGCCGGATTTTGCATAGGCGAAGGACAGGTGCTCGGCGCAGAGCACCTGTTCGGTCGCGGGATCCCTGCCCAGGGTTGCGGCAAGCGGCTGCGGCGCGTTCATGCGGCGCAGGCTCCGGCCTGTTTGGCGAGCTCGCCCTGCAACTGCGTGAGGCTGGGGGTGATCACCGGAATGAAGGCGCCTTCCACCCAGCGTCGCGCAAAGTCACGATTCTGGTCGCGCAGGTAGGCGCGTCCGCCGCTGGCGTCGAGCTCCAGCCCGAGCGCGCTCTGCACGATCTCGGCGAGGCGGATGCGGATGCGGAACAGCGCCGCCGGCTCGGCCACGAAGCGGCGACTCGCCAGCCCGGCGCGGACCGCGTCGACGAGCTGCTCGAGTTCTGTGGTCACTTCGCTGATGCGTGGCAGCAGGATGCGATGGGCGCCTTGCCCATGCGCGGCGGCGGTGCGCAGTGCCACGCGCGCAAGGCCGATCGACATCCCCAGTTGCAGCGACAGGAAGGCCGGACGCACGCCGGGGCAGAAGCTGCGCGCATCCTCGTGCAGCACGTGCTCGGGGCCGATGTCGGCGGCACGCACATCGATGGCCGCGGTGTTGCTGCCGCGCAGCGCCACCAGGTCCAGGTCCGCGCTGCGCGTCACGCCTTGCTGGCTGTCGGTGAGGGCGACCACCATCGGTGTCGCGCCGTCGCTGCGTTCGACGGCGGCCGCGACGATGAAGCCAGCCTTGCGCAGGTTCGTCACCCACGGCAGACGGCCATCGAGCTGCCAGCGGGCGCCTTGCAGCGCCGCCCGCAACTGCAGCGACTCGATGCCCGAGAGGAATTTCATCGCATTCGACAGCCCGGTGGCGCCGGCGAACTCGCCCGTCAGCAGTGCCGGCAGCCAGCGCTCGCGCAGTTGCGTGTTGGGCGACTGCAGCAGGTACTCGATGAAGGTGCGCTGCCCCCAGAACACGAAGGCGGCGGTCAGCGAGCGCTCGGCAATGGCGGCGATCGCCTCGACGCCGTCGAAGGTCTCGCCGCCGTCCCCGCCGAGAGATTGCGGCACGCCGATGCGGAACAGGCCGCGCCGGCCCAACTCGGGAACGAGCTGGTCGGCGTCGGTCGTGCCGAGGTTGCAGGCCTCGGCGTTGGTGGCGAACCAGCTCAGGTCGGCGGCGACCGCATCGATGCGCGCGTTCATGGCCGCAGCACTCCGGGGCGGAAGTCCTGCAGCTGCGGGTTGATCTCGCTGGCCGCAAGGTTGTTGGCGAAGTTGCACAGCGTCGCCAGGCTGATGCCCAACACCACTTCCAGCGCCTGCGCCTGGGTGAAACCGTCGTCGATGAAGGCCTTCAGTTCGCCATCGCCGACATTGCCGCGACTGACGATCACCGCGCGGGTGAAGGCGACGAGCGCGTCGTAGCGCGGATTGCCGGTGACGCCGCGCTGCTGCAGCGCGACCACCGTAGCGCGGTCGAAGCCGGCCTTCTTGAGCGCGATCGCCGAGTGGCCGCTCACGCAGAACTCGCAGCCGTTCACGCTGGCGGCGGTGATCTGCACGACCTCGCGCTCGGCCAGCGTCAGGCTGGTGCGGCCATTGATCTCGCCGACGGTGAAGTAGGTCTCCACCGCGGTGGGTGCGTTGGCCAGCACGCCGATCAGGTTCGGTACGAAGCCGTTGTTGGTGAGCGCGCGTTCGATGAACGGGCGGCTCGCTTCGGGCGCGGTTTCGAGGGTTTGCAGGGGCAGGCGGGACATGGTGTTCGATCCTCTGGATAAGTGAGCTCATTCTCCGAATCGCCCTGAACCGAGGCTATGGGCTTGCGTCGCCGTTTCTTGCTCGATCGTCCACCAATGGCAAGTCCGAGGGGGACGCCGTCGCCTCAATGCATCTCGCGAAGGGCTGGCGTCGTTGCGGGTGCTTGCCGCCGCGCCCGCTGGTAGGCGCCCGGCTGCTCGCCGAGCACCTTGTGGAAGGCGCGTGTGAAGGCAGCAGGCGATTGATAGCCGACGCGCTCGGCGGCGCGGGTGACGCTCTCGCCATCTCGCAGATGGCGCGCGGCGATGTTCATGCGCAGCGCCAGCAGGAACTGCGCGGGTGGCTGGCCGCTCGCGTCGACGAAATGCTTGAAGAAGCTCGCGCGTGACATGTTGGCAAGTCGCGCCATGTCATCCACCGACCAATCACGTTCGGGATGGCCCAACAACTGATGAAGCAGGGGGGCGAAACGGGGACGAGCCGCAACCGCCCAAAGCCCCGCCCCAATGCGTTCCTGGCTGGCCACCTCGCGAATGAGGTAGAACAGCAGCAGTTCTGTCAGGCGTCCGATCAGCGGCGAGGGGGGCTCGGCGTCACGGTCGGCCTCTGCCCTGATGAGGTCGAACACGGGTGTCACCGCGCGCAGCCCGCCCGAACCTGCGCGCAACACCAGCAGGTCGGGAAAGGATTCGACAAGGAAGGCCCCCGTCAGGCCGCGAAAGTCGAAGAAGCCGCAGGCCAGGCTGGTGCCGTCCGGCTCGATGGGCTGCATGGGCCCCATCGGACGCGGTACGCAGGCCGGACCCGGTTGGCGCTCGGGGGTCAGGGAGTGGGGACGGTCGCGCAGCAGGAATACTGCATCGCCGTCTTCGAGTTGCAGCGGGGCAGCGCCACCATCGAGGTGCAGAAAGCAACGGCCCCGCAGCACGAGATGGAAACTCGCGCGTGCGCGGCCAGCGGTCGAGGCTCGCCACGAGCCGCAATACTGGCCGACGTGGAAGACGCTGGTATCGAGTTCGAGGCTGCTGACCAACCAATGGACGAGTCGGTCGGTGTCGGTATTCATGCTCGGTCGGCATCCGTGTGGATCGATGGCCGCGATTGTCCGGGCGGCTGCGCAAAGCAGAACCAAGAAATTCAGCTTTGCTTTTCACAATTCGGTCGAAGAGACGAACGCCCGCGCGTGGTTTCTTGCCGCTTGCTGCGGCGCGCACCTCAGATGCGGCCGAAAGCCCCGCGTGGATCGATGATCGCGACTGTCCGGATGGGGCCGCGAGGCGGAACCAAGCGCTTCGGCTTCGCTTTTCACCATCCGGAAGATCTAAGGGCCATGCGCCCCGGGGGGCGCAGCCGATTAGAACGCCGGGACCACCGCGCCTTGGTACTTGTCGGCGATGAACTGTTTTACCGCGGGCGAGGTCAGCGCCGCGGCCAGCCTCTTGATCGCGGGGCTGTCGGCATTGTCTTCACGCGCCACCAGCAGGTTGGCGTAGGGCGAGTTCGCATCCTCGATGAACAGCGAGTCGTTGACCGGGTTCAGCTTCGCCTCGAGCGCGTAATTGGTGTTGATCAGGGCAAGGTCCACCTGGTCGAGCACCCGCGGCAGCATGGCTGCTTCGAGTTCGCGGAACTTGAGCTTCTTGGGATTGGACGCGATGTCCCTGGTGGTGGCGAGGATGTTCGCGGGGTCCTTCAGTGTGATCAGCCCTTGCTTGGCCAGCAGGACCAGGGAGCGTCCCGAGTTGGAGGGATCATTCGGTAAGGCGATGGTGGCGCCCTCGGGCAGATCAGCCAGTGTCTTGTGTCTCCGTGAATAGCCCGCGAACGGCTCGACATGCACCTTGGCCACCACGGTCTGGATGTCGTTCCGGTGCTTCTTCTTGAATTCGTTCAGATAGGGCTGGTGCAGGAAGAAGTTGCCATCCACCCGCTTCTCGTTGGTTTGCACCGAAGGCTGAACGTAGTCGGTGAACACCTTCACCTCCAGATTCACACCCTCCTTGGCCAGGATCGGTTTGACGAGTTCGAGCAGTTCGGCGTGGGGTACGGGGGTGGCGGCAATCACGAGTTTGTCGGCAGCGTGTGCGGTTGCGGCAAGGCTGAGGCTGCTGACGGCGGCGAACAGCAGTTTGCGAAGGGTCAGAGGCATAGAAGGCTCCAGGGTTGGATGGTCAGGTATTGATGAGAAAAGGGCGATGGGCTCGCGTGCTGGCCCAGCTGCGCCTGAGCCAGCGTCAGGGCGCCGGGCTGAATCAGGGCTGCAGCCCGAAAAGCCTTGCCGCGTTGCCGTACAGCGCCTTGTCTACCGCCGACTCGCGCAGGCCTAGCTCCAGGAAGTCGCCGATGGATTGGCGGATCGGGCGGAAGGGATAGGACGAACCGAACAGGAACTGATCCGCCATGAAGCCGTTCGCCGCCTCCACGTAGGCCTTGCTGCCGGCCACGAACAGGTACATGTCGGGCACGAGGTGGATGTTCTCGTAGCGGAAGGCGAGGCCGATGGCCTGTGCCACGTTCGGCCACCAGCCGTGGTAGCAGACGATGGGCAGTTGCGGGAAGGCGCGTGCGACGTTGGCGAGCGGTGCGGGGTCGTTGAAGCGCGGGTCGGGCGTGGTCGGGCCGGTCATCAGGAACACCGGCACGCCCAGCTGCGCACACACCTCGTAGATCGGAAAGTAGGCGGGGTCGTCGACGTGGCGGGCCGGGCTGCCGAAGCCGGGCTCGATGTCGATGCCGGCCAGGCCGAGTTCGCGGATCGCACGTTCGGCCTCATCCACCGCGGTGCGGCCCTGGATCACCGGGTCGACGCCGGCGATGCCGAGCAGCGCGTCATGGCCGTGGGTGATGCGGTGGATGTGCTCGATCGGCAGGTGCTGCGAGGGCGTGTGGCGGCCGACCACCACCGCCTTCGTCAGCCCGGAGTCGCGCACCTCGGCGAGGAAGCCTTCCTGCGTGTGCGAGCGGGTGAAGTGCTCGTCGCTGCCGCGGGTGCCCACGCGCCGGTTGAGCCAGCGCGCGGTGTCGTACTCGGGCGTGCCCGGGGTGGCGCCGAAGAAGTCGTGCAAGAAGGCAGGTCGGCAACGCATGTCGATGACTTTCATGCTGCCTCCTTGACCGGCGTAGCCTTCTTCACGGTGCTGGCGTCAAACGGCCCACCGGTGATCACCTGATCCTGGATGGTCACAGGTGCCTTGCCAGGCAGCAGCGGGAATACCAGTTCGGCGAAGCGCCAGGCCTCTTCGAGGTGCGGGTATCCCGACAGCACGAAGCTGTCCACGCCAAGGTCGGCGTACTCCTTCAGCCGCGTCGCCACGGTGTGGGGATCACCCACCAGCGCCGTGCCGGCGCCGCCGCGTACCAGGCCGACGCCCGCCCACAGGTTGGGGCTGACCTCGAGCTTGTCACGGCGGCCGCCGTGCAGCGCGGCCATGCGGCGCTGGCCTTCGGAGTCCATGGACGCGAAGCGTGCCTGCACCTTGGCGATGGTGTCGTCGTCGAGGCGGCTGATGAGCTTGTCGGCTTCGGCCCAGGCTTCCTCGTTGGTTTCGCGCACGATCACGTGCAGGCGCACGCCGAAGCGGACCTTGCGCCCGCGCTTGGCGGCGCGCGCGCGTACGTCGGCGATCTTCTCGGCGACTGCGGCGGGGGGCTCGCCCCAGGTCAGGTAGGCGTCCACCTGCTCGGCCGCCAGATCGTGGGCGGCGTTCGACGATCCGCCGAAATAGAGCGGCGGATGGGGCTTCTGCACCGCCGGGAACAGCAGTTGCGCGCCCTGCACCTTGTGGTGTTCGCCGTCGAAATCGACCTGCTCGCCCTGCAGCAACCGACGCCAGATGGTCAGGAACTCGCTCGCCTCGGCATAGCGCGCGTCGTGGTCGAGGAAGATGCCGTCGCCGGCCAGCTCGGCCGAGTCGCCGCCGGCGACCACGTTCAGCAGCAGCCGGCCGCGGGTGGCCTGGTCCAGCGTGGCCGCCATGCGCGCGGCGGCGGTCGGCTTGGTCAGCGCGGTGCGTAGCGCCACCAGCAGCTTCAGCTTGCGGGTGACCGGTGCGACGCTGCCCGCGACCACCCAGGGGTCGAGGCAGCCGCTGCCGGTCGGGATCAGGATGCCGTCGTAGCCGAGGTTGTCGGCGGTCACCGCGATCTGCTGCATGTATTCGATGGTGACCGGGCGACCGGAGTTGGATTTACCGAGGTAGCGGGTGTCGCCGGAGGTGGGCAGGAACCAGAAGATGTCGAGACTCATTTTAGTTCTGCCCTCAGACTGCTTCGGCCAGTTCTCGTGCCGGCTGGCCCGCGCCGGCCTTGGCTTCGAGCGCGCGCACCAGCGGCAGCACCCTCTCGCCGAAGTAGGCTACCTCCTCCTGGAAGTGCAGGAAGCCGGCCAACACCAGATCCACGCCTACCGCCTTCAGCGTCACGATGCGCTCGGCGATCTGCTGCGGCGTGCCGATCAGGTTGGTCTTGAAGCCGTCGTTGTACTGGACGAGGTCCTGGAAGGTGGACTTCGCCCAGTTCCCTTCGCCTTCCGGACTCGCCTTGCCGGCCTGCTTCACGGCGTCGCCGAAGGCATTGACAGCTTCGGGATCGGCCTTGTCGATGATTTCCTGCAGCACTGCCTGGGCTTCTTCCTCGGTGTCGCGGGCGATGATGAAGGCGTTGACGCCCACCTTCACCGTGTGGCCGTTGGCAGCGGCCTTGGCGCGGATGTCATCCACCTGGGCCTTGATGCCCTCGACGGTGTTGCCGTTGGTGAAGTACCAGTCCGACACGCGCGCCGCCATGTCGCGCGCCGCGCGCGAGCTGCCGCCCTGGAAAATCTCGGGGTGCGGCTGCTGCAGGGGCTTGGGCTTCAGCGTGTAGTCATGGAAGCGGTAAAAGTCGCCCTTGTAGGTGAAGTTGTCCTGGGTCCAGATGCCCTTGAGCACCTCGATGAATTCCTGCGAGCGGCGATAGCGTTCGTCGTGTTCCAGCCAGGGCTCGCCGATGCCGTGGAACTCGCCGCGGAACCAGCCCGAGACCACGTTCACCGCCACCCGGCCGCCGGTGAGCTGGTCGATGGTGGCGATCTGCTTCGCGAGCACCGCCGGATGCCAGGGGCCGGGCAGGACAGCGGCGATCACGCGCAGCTTCTCGGTCGCGGCCAGCAGCGCATGGCTGAATGACACCGACTCGTGCTGGTATTCGGCGCCATAGCCGGCGGTAAACCGGATCTGCGACAGCGCGTAGTCGAAGCCGGCCTTCTCGGCGATCTGCGCCAGCTTGCGGTTGTAGTCGATGTCCCAGCTGGTGCGCTGCTCGATCTTGCTGACGACCAGGCCACCACTGACGTTGGGGACCCAGTAGGCAAATTTGATGTTGTCGCGGCTCATGTTCAGGTGTCCTGTGAAAGTGTCTTGACGGTCAGGCGGCGGCGCGGGCGTTCTTGTGCACGCTCGTTACTGCAGGGGAGCGCGGGCGCAGGAAGGGACGGGCACGCTCGGCGGCGAGGTCGATGCGGGCCTGCAGCGCGGGGCTGGTGATCTGGTAGTCCTGGATCTCGGCCTCGCTGCCGTACACGCCGATCGGCAGCGTGTGGGCCTGGAAGAAGCTGAACAGGGGGCGGAACTGGTGATCGATGACCAAGGCGTGGCGGTCGCTGCCGCCGGTGGCGGCGAGCAGCACCGGCACGTCGATCAGCGCGTTGTGGTCGACGAAGTCGAACAGGTGCTTGAATAGGCCGGTGAAGGAGGCGCGATATACCGGGCTCGCCACCACCAGGAAGTCGGCCGATTCGATCGCGGCGATGTCGGCCTTCACGTCGTCCGGCAACTGCGAGGGGTAGAGCGCACCGGCCAGCTTGGGGCCGATGGTGCCGAGTTCGATCAGGCGCACGTCGATCGCTGCCTGTTCGCCCAGGGCGTCGATCAGGGCTTCGACCACGGTCAGGGTGCGGGAGGGGCGTTGCAGGCCGCCGGAGACGGCCACGACTTTGATGGGCTTGCTCATGCTTTCACCTTTTGGGGTTGTGTGAGACGTGCCAGGGGTGGCACTTGCATGAGCATGAGCACGGGGCGTGCCAGATTCTTAGTGCTTGTAAAACAGTAGCTTGAGAATCTCGTGCCGATGCGGCTGCTGGCATCGCAGCAAACGCTGCATCGGGCTGCTGCATGAGCAACAGGCGCGACGACAATCGGGAATGGCGCGATACTTGGCTTATTGCGCCAATAGAGATAATCTTTTGGCGCAGTGGACAATCATTGCGTCAGAACACCATGCCAAAAAAGCTACCTGCGGATCTCAACGAACGCATTGAGGTGCTCATCGCCGAGGACCCGGACGGGATCAGCACCGACGAATTGCACGCCCTGCTGGCAGGGGTAGTGAGCCGCCGCACGCTGCAGCGCCGACTGGCTGAGCTGGTCGGGGCGAAGAAGATCTCCACCTACGGCGCGGGCCCCGGCCTGCGTTACCGGCAACCGAGCGTTGCTGCCGGTGACCTCCACGAAACCGGTTCAGCTTTCGACGCGCCGGGTACCGATGCCCGTCTCAAGGTCTCGGCCGAAGGGGAGGAAATCCGGCGCCAGGTACGCCAAGCTCGGGAGCAGCGGACGCCGGTCAGCTACAGGCAATCCTTCCTGGAGCAATACACGCCAAACCTGACGGCGTATCTCCCGGAACCCCTGCGCGTGCAGTTACACCAGCTCGGCCGTCCGGCCGCCGCTGAGCTTGATGCCGCCCCAGCCGGTACCTTTGCCCGTGACATCCTCAACCGGCTATTGATCGATCTCTCATGGGCCTCGTCGCAACTGGAAGGCAACACCTATTCACGACTCGACACCGAACGGCTGATCGAATACGGACAGGCTGCCGAGGGTAAGGGGGCACTGGAGACCCAGATGATCCTCAACCACAAGGCGGCCATCGAATATCTGGTGCGCGATACCGAACACGCCGGGGTCAACCGGGAAACCATCATCGCCCTGCATGCCTTCCTGTCGGACGGTCTCATGCCCAACCCGGCAGCCTGCGGTCGCCTGCGTGCTCGGCCGGTGGAAATCGGTGGCAGCGTCTACCTGCCCATCGCTATGCCACAGCGAATCGAGGAGTTGTTCGGTGTCGTTGTCGAGATGGCGGCCGAAATTCGCGATCCCTTCGAGCAGTCCTTCTTCCTGATGGTGCATCTGCCCTATCTGCAACCCTTCGAGGACGTCAATAAGCGGGTCTCCCGGCTCGCCGCGAACATTCCCCTGATCAAGCACAATCTGTCGCCCCTTTCCTTCATCGATGTGGCCGGAGCGGACTACATCGAAGGGCTGCTTGGGGTCTATGAACTCAACCGGGTCGAGTTGCTGCGCGACATCTTTGTGCGCGCTTACGAGCGTTCCTGCCAGCAATACGTCGCCGTGCGCCAGCAGTTGGTGCCGCCGGACGCTGTACGACTGCGCTATCGCCATCAACTGACGACGCTCATCGCGACCATCGTTCGCAGTGGCGCCAGGGCCGAGCCGGCAACGATCCGCGCTTTGATTCCCGACGCGGTTGCAATTGAGGATCGGGAGCGCTTCATTGCCCTGGTCCGGGAGGAATTCCAGAGTCTGCATCCCGGCAATGCCATCCGGTTCGGCCTGCGGCCGCTGGAATTTGCAGCGTGGCGCGAGAGGAGTTCCGGTGCCGACAGTCATTGATCCGGCACTCACACCGCAAACGACAACGAGGCAAAGTCGACCGGTTCGTGCCGTCGCGGCCGTGCTGCCAGCTCTCCTGACAGATCGAGATAGTCGAGCTGTTCGCCATGCAGCAGGGCCAGCGCCTGCGCCTGGATGTGGGCCAGCTGCGCGGCGGCGCGGTCGCGCGGCCGGGGCAGGCCGACCTCGATCTCGCCCGCGATCCGCCCCGGGTTGGCCGACATCACGAAGATGCGGTCGCTCAGGTAGGCGGCCTCGTCGATGTCGTGTGTCACCAGCAACAGCGTCGTGCCATGGCGCGCAGCGAGCGAAAGAAGCAGGTCCTGCAGGCGCATGCGGGTGAAGGCGTCTACCGCGCTGAAGGGCTCATCCAGTAGAAGCAGGGACGGTTGGGCGAACAGGCCGCGGGCAATTGCCGCGCGCTGCGCCATGCCACCGGACAACTGCTTCGGGTAAGCATCGGCGAAGTCCGCGAGGCCGACCTCGGCGAGCAGTTCCTTGACCCGCGGATGTCGGCCGCCGCCGCGTCCGGCGTCGAAGCCGACATTGTCGGCGACGCTCAGCCAGGGCAGCAGGCGCGGCTCCTGGAAGATGAAGCCGACGTCGGGGGAATGCAGGTGCGGCGGGGCGCCCTTGATCCGCACCGTGCCCCGGTAGTCTTCATCCAGCCCGGCGACGATGCGCAGCAGCGTGCTCTTGCCGCAGCCGCTGGGGCCGAGCAGGCTGACGATCTCGCCGGGCCGGATGTCGAACTGGACCCCGTCGATGACGGGGCGCGACTGGAAGCGCTTGTCGCTGACGTTCAGCGCAAGAAGGGATTCGGACATCGCTGCGCCTCCTCAGGGACGGTTGCTGTCATAGACGTCGCGCCAGACCAGCAGCCGGCGTTCGGCAAGCTGCAGGACGCTGTCGCTGAGCTTGCCGAGCAGGGCGAGCACGATGATCGCCACGATCACCAGGTCGGCGCGCGCCATCTCGCGGCCGTCGGTCAGCAGGTAGCCGAGGCCGCGGGTCGCCGCGATCAGCTCGGCTGCGACCAGGAACATCCACGCCAGCGACAGTCCGGTACGCAGGCCGGTGAGCAGATTGGGCAGCGCGGCCGGCAGGAAGATGCGCACGATCAGCCGCCAGCCCTTCACCCCGAAGATGCCGCCGACTTCCACCAGCTTGCGGTCGACGTTCTGGATGCCGGCGACCAGATTCAGATAGACCGGAAAGAAGGCGCCGATGGCGATCAGCGTGATTTTCGGCGCCTCGTCGATGCCCAGCCACAACAGCAGCAAGGGCACCCACGCCAGCGACGGGATGGCACGCAGTGCCTGAAAACTGGGGTCGAGGTAGGCCTCGAGCTCGCGCGACAGGCCGACCGCAGCGCCGACGACCAGTGCGAGCAAGGCGCCGATGGCAAAGCCGACCAGCACGCGCAGGCTGCTCACGCCGATGTGGCGCAGCAGTTCGCCGCTGGCCGCCAGGTCGGACAGCGTGACGACCAATTCGGACGGCGGCGGCAGCAGGTGGGCGCTGACCCAGCCCAGCTGCACCGCTGCTTCCCAGATCACCAGCAGCGCAAGCGGCATGACCCAGCCCTTGAACTGCGCAGCGAGCCGACGCCCTTGCGGGCGTTCGCTCGCGTCAGCAGCAGGCAGTGCGTTCAGCCCGGCATTCATCCCCACTTCCAGTTCCGCGCCCAGTGTCGAAACCTTGCTCATGGCGGCGCGCTCACTTCACGACCGCGCGGGCGTGCGTGGGCTCGACCAAGGCGTCGATCACGGCCGCCACATCCGTGCCCTTGCGCACCAGGTCTTCCTCGACCAGGATCGGTGCCGCGGCCTTCAGCGCCTCGATGTGCTGGGCGCCGGGCACCGGGGTGCTGAAGTCGTTGCGTGACAACTGCAGCTTGGCCACTTCGAGCGGCAGCTTCGCCTCTTCGGAGATCAACTGCGCCGTCTCGTCCGGGTTGGCGATGATCCATTGGCGGGCCTTCTCGTAGGCGCCAATGACGCGCTGCACATACTCCGGATGCTGGGTCGCGAAGCGCTCGGTGGTGTTGAGGAAGCCATAGGTGTTGAAGGCGACGTTGCGATACAGCAGGCGCGATCCGGCCTGCACCTCGCTGCCCGCCATCAGCGGATCGAGCCCGGACCAAGCGTCGACGCGCCCCTGCTCCAGCGCCGTGCGGCCATCGGCGTGCTGCAGCGCGAGGATCTCGACGTCGGTCTTCGACAGCCCCTCCTGCTGCAGGCTGCGCAGCAGGAACAGGAAGGGGTCGGTGCCCTTGGTCGCAGCCACTTTCTTCCCCTTGAGGTCCTTCACCGACTGGATCGGCGAGTCCTTGGGCACGACCAGCGCGGTCCATTCGGGGCGCGAATACACATACACGCTCTTGATCGGGTTGCCGTTGGCCTTCGATAGCACGGCGGCCAGCCCGGCGGTGGAGCCAAAATCGACGCTGCCGCTGTTGAGGAACTCGAGCGCGCGGTTGCTACCCTGGCTCAGCACCCACTTTACCGGCACGCCGTCGGCCTTCAGGTCTTCCTCCAGCCAGCCGAACTTCTTCAGCACCAGGCTGGGCGGGGAGTAGTAGGCATAGTCGAGGCGGACCTCGGCGGGTTTGTCGGCAGCGTGGGTGATGCCGGTGGCGAGCAGCACGCTGGCTGCGGCGAGGGTGAGGCGTTTGAGGGTCGTGTACATGGGCGTTTCCAGGAGGCATTGAAAGGAGAAAGTCTTACAGCAGCAATCGTGCCTGGTCATAATTGTCCTGTTCCGTCATAGGCTTGTGGGTCTTCTTGGGCGTCTGCCTGCTGCAATCGAAACAGATGCGAGTCGAGGCTGCTGAGCGCGCAGCAGCGCCCCGCGAGTCTGGAAGAGCGCAAGTGTCACGCCGGAACACGCACGCCGAGGTACAGATCGTGTATGTCATTGCGCGCCGCGAGTTCAGTTGCGGAGCCGTCCAGCGCCACCCTCCCAGACTCCAGCACGTAGGCCTTGTGGGCATGGCGCAGCGCGACGTTGGTGTTCTGCTCGGCGAGCAGGAGGCTGACACCTTCGCGCCGATTGAGGTCGGCAAGGATCTCGAAGATCTCATCAACGATCAGCGGCGCGAGACCCATGGATGGCTCGTCAAGCAGCACGAGGCTGGGGCTGGCCATCAACGCGCGGCCGATGGCGACCATCTGCTGCTCACCGCCCGAGGTGTAGCCTGCCTGCGAGTGCCGTCTCTCCTTCAGTCTTGGAAAGTAGCTATAGACGCGCTCGAGCTCGACTTTGAGCGCTGATCTGCCGATGCCGCGAGCCAGGGCCCCGGTGAGCAGGTTCTCCTCAACGGTCAGGTGCGGGAAACAGTGTCGGCCCTCCAGCACCTGGACGAGGCCGTCGCGTACAAGCACGTCCGGCGAACTGCGGGTTACGTCCGTGCCCCGATAGCGCACGTGCCCCGCGACGATCTCCCCGCGCTGGGCCCTGACCAGGGCTGATATTGCCTTCAGGGTCGTGCTCTTGCCGGCACCGTTGGCGCCAAGAAGTGCAACGATCTGCCCTTGGCTAACGCAAAGCGACACGCCGTGTACCGCGAGAATCACCTTGTCGTACACGACCTCGATGTTCTCTACCTGCAGAAGGGGAAGCTCACTCATGGCTCACTCCCGGGTCAGGCAATCGCGTCTTCGAAGCTCGGGTCATCGACATCCGCCGATTTTCGCCGCGCCTCATTCGCCTTTACGCGCTCGATATCGCGGTAGTGCGCCGCCGGGTGGGTGTCGGGCAAGTACGGGCCGTCGCCGAACAGCTTCTCACGCAGTGTGCCGGCCTTGTAGGCGGACGGATACACGCCGCGGCGCTGCAACTCGGGGACCAGGTAGCCGACGACATCCGCGAAGGTTTCGTGCGCGACCGCGTAGGCCAGATTGAAACCGTCGACGTCGGTCTCTTCGACCCACTGCTGCAGGATGTCGGCCACGGTCGACGGTGAACCGACAAAGATCGGCCCCAATCCGCCGATGCCGCCCCAGCGCGCCAGCTCGTCGATGCGCCAGGACTTCTCACCGTGGGCGAGGTGCTCGACCACTGAGACGATGGCGTTGGTCTCGACCTTGCGCACCAGGTCGGTCGGGGCGTACTGGCCGAAGTCGATGCCGCTCCAGCCAGACATGAACACGAGTGCGCCGTCGTAGGACGAGTGGCGCTGGTACTCCTCGAACTTCGCCTGGGCCTTGGCGTCGGTCTCGTCGACGATCACGGTCACGAGGTTGTAGACGAGTAGCTTGCGTGGATCGCGTCCGGCAGCGGCGGCTTGCCGGCGCACGTCGGCGACGTATTCCTTGAGCACCGACTTCAGTGGCGAGGCGACGAAAACACATTCTGCATGGCCGGCGGCAAAGGCCTTGCCCGCGCCCGAGGCGCCGGCCTGGTACAGCACTGGCGTGCGTTGTGGCGATGGTTCGCACAGGTGGTAGCCGGGCACGTCGAAGTATTTGCCCTTGTGGCCGATCTCGTGGACCTTCTCTGGGTGGGTGAAGATGCCGCGCTCGCGATCGCGCACCACTGCACCGTCCTCCCAGCTGCCTTCGAACAGCTTGTAGAGCACTTCCACATACTCGTTGGCGACTTCGTAGCGGTTGTCGTGCCGTCGCAGTCCGCCTTGGCCGATGTTCTTTGCGCCGCTCTCCAGGTACGAGGTGACGATGTTCCAGCCTACCCGGCCCTTGGTGTGATGGTCGGCGGTCGACAGCCTTCGGGCGAAGGTGTACGGGTGCTCGAACGAGGTCGATGCGGTGATGCCGATGCCCAGATGCTCAGTCACCATTGCGATTGGCGCGGCGAGCTGCAGCGGATCGTTCACGGGGATCTGCGCCGCCTGTTGCAGTGCGTGATAGTTGCTGCCCTTATAGACGTCGTAGTAGCCGATGACGTCGGCGATGAAGATGCCGTCGAAAATGCCCCGCTCGAGGATCTTGGCGAGGTCGGTCCAGTACTCGAGGTCCTTGTACTGCCACGATCGGTCGCGCGGATGCGTCCACAGCCCGGGGGACTGGTGACCCACGCAGTTCATCTCGAAGGCATTGAGATGGATGGTCTTGCTCATTGAGTCTCCTTGATGCGCGTGAGTGGCCAGGCGCTCAGTTCCAGGGGTGGCGGGGCGGATTCACGCCGTTCAGATGGAAGTTGCCAATGTGGAAGTATTTCCAGCGCACGGGGTCGTGCAGCGTGTGGGTGCGGGCATTGCGCCAGTGGCGGTCGAGGTTGTGCTCGCTCAGCGTCGATCGCGTGCCCGCCAGTTCGAAGAGCTTGTTGGTCGCCGCGATCGCGACCTCCGTCGTCAGCACCTTCGATTCGCTGGTGACGAGCGTGGCCTGGGTCACCGCCTCTTCGCTCGGTGTCGCCAGCGCGACATCGATCGCCTTGCCCGCACGCTCAAGCAGGGCCTCGGCGGCATGCAGCCGGATCACCAGTTCGCCGACCGCGCTGACGGTGAAGGGGTCTTCGCCCGCCGACTCCTTGCCGCTGTCGATCCACGGCCGGCTTCGGGTGCGAACGAAGGCGACGGTCTCGGCGATGGCTGCTGCCGCGATGCCGGCGTCGATCGCCGACTGGATGATCTGCGAGATCGCCCCGGCCGCGGTCGGCCGGTCGAAGGCGGCGACCGGCACCAGACGGCTGGCCGGAACGCGCACGTTCTCGATGCGGATGGAACCGGAGGCCGTGGTGCGCTGGCCGAAGGCCGACCAGTCGTTGATCACGGTGAGTCCCGGTGAGTCGCGATCGGCGAAGGCGAGATAGCCCTTGCCTTCGTCATCGACGGCGACGATCGGGACGATGTGCGCGAGCAAGGCGCCGGTCGTGTAGAACTTTTGTCCGCTGACCACCACGCTGTCGCCGTCGCGGCGCAACTTGGTCTCGAATGAGGCGACGTTCTTGCTGCCCTTTTCGGAGAAAGCGTTGCCGAAGCGGATCCCCTGCAGCACGAGGCCGAACAGATCCCTCTTCTGCTCCTCGGACGCATCGAGGTCGATGTGCGCGACCAGGGCCAGATGGTTCTGCGTGATCTGGGCGATGCTCGAGTCCGCCTCGGCAAGGATGCGGATGACCTCGGCCAGCGTCGCGTAGGAGACACCGGCCCCGCCGTACGCCCTGGGCACGGTGATGCCCCACAGGCCGCTCTGCGAATAGGCGTCGATCTCGGCTATCGGCAGGTAGCCTTCCTGATCTCGCAGCGAGGCCTCGACGGCAAACTCGGCAGCCAGGCGCCGGGCGACCTCGATCGCCTGCGCGTCGTCACGGATCACATGGGCCGGGCGGGAAGGGCGCGGAAGGGCGGGAAACGGTGCGGCAGTATTGACGCGCGGGCGGGCCGCAGCGCGGTTTTCGGTGCTGGCTTGGACAGTGCTCACGGGAGGCTCCTTTCTGGGAATCACGAATTGGGTGTATGGGAATGGGGCCTGGATTACTTGCTGGCCGCCGGACTGCCGCCGATCTGCCACACATAGGGCGGCTCGGTGCCGTTGATCGACCAGTCGCCGACGATGCGGGCCTTGTAGACGAGCGGGTTGTGGGTCGCGACGGTGCGCGCATTGCGCCAATGGCGGTCGAGGGCAAGGCGCGCGCTGGCCGACGAGGCGCCCAGTGCGTTGAAAAGGTCGGCGGTCGCGCGCAAGACGAGATCGGCGATCACCAGCTGCCCCTGCGCCGATTCGATCTCCGCGGCGATGTTGGCGGCCTTCTCTGCGGCCTCATCGCCGCCGAAGCGGGCGACATAGGCACGCTGTGCGGGTTCGGCCGCACGTGCGGCAACCGCGGCTGCGGCATAGGCCTGTGCCGAAATCTGCCCCACCACCTGCTGGATCTGAGGATCGAGGCGGGCGAGCGGCGCATTGCCGGTGCTGAAGATGCGCTTTCGTTCGGCCACATGGCGCGCGACGTCGCGTTCAGCCGCACGCGCGATGCCGGCGAGCGTTGCAAGGTGCACGAGCTGGTAGAACGCCGTCTGGTACTTGAAGCGGGTGGAGAAATCGAAGACATCGTCGGCCTCGACCACCGCATCGGCGAAGATCGTGGTGCCGCTGCCGGTGGTGCGCTGGCCGAAGCCGTCCCAGTCGTCGAACTGCGTCACCCCCGGCTGTGCGGTGCGTACGGCGGCGATGACATCGGCTTCGGTATCTGCACGGCGCGCATACACGTCGATCCAGTCGGCGAAGATGCTGCCGGTGCTGTAGTACTTGCGTCCGTTCAACACCCATCGTCCGTCCTTCGGCGACACGATCGTGATGACATCGCCGATCTTCACGTCACCGACTTCCGTCCAGGCGTTGCCGAAGGTCTCGCCCGCGACGAAGCGCTTGAACCAGAGATCGCGCTGCGCACCGGGCTGTGAATTCAAGCGATCTTCGACGAAGGCGAAGTGACCGCGAAGGGCCTGCGGCAGATTGGAGTCGGCTGCCGCCAGTTCGGTGAGCAACTCGACCAGTTGAGGCAGAGAGGCACCTGCGCCGCCATGCTCGACCGGTACGCGGACCGCGCCGAATCCAGACTGCTTGAGCCAGGCGATCTGTTCATGGGGCAGGGTGCGCGTGCTCTCGCGCTCGATCGCGCCCTCGGCAATACGCTCGAAGATCGGGCGAAAGCGGCCAGCAAGCGCTTCATAGTCAGCCCCGGTCGAGAGGCTGGAAAACTCGTCACGATGCGTCATGGGGTTACTCCGAGATGAAGGAAATTGACTCGGAGTCCTTAGTGCACCTTCCGTGCCAGTATGAATTATGTATATAAAACAGTTGCTTATATGAATCGATCGGAGCCTCCGATGTTGCGCTGTAACCAAGCGCCGGACAGATTGATGCGTTGGCAACAGGGGCTGACCCAATCGATGGCGTGTCATCCCGCAAAATGCAACAGGCCGTCCTGAAGACGGCCTGTCCCGAACGTCAATCCGTTGGGGGCTGCTGTTGGTCCGGCGCTGGGCGGACCTGTGCAGGCAAGGGTTCTGCGTGTCAGCTTTCCTTCGAGCAGTCGCGCGGCGTGATGCCCTTTTCCTGCGCGTACTTCAGCGCTGAGGCCTCGATGATCGGCCGCAGGAACGCGCGGTCGGCCTGGATCCAGTCGCTGACGAGCTTCCATTGCTGGCCGTCCCACTGCTGGAAGCGCACCGCGCCACCGCCTTCGTGGTCCGCGCACGACAATTGCAGCGGCTGTACCAGTCCGAGAGCGCCGAGCTCCTCCAGACGCTTGTCATCAAGGCGCAGGTTCTCGAAGCCCCAGCGTACCTGTTCGCCAGTCAGCGGCTGGTTGCCGTACCTGGACTGGGCGATACGCACTGCCTCGACGTTTAGGATGCCGTTGACGACCCCGAGGTTGTAATAGACGGTGCCAAAGCGCTTCGGGTCGGCCAGGTTGCCCTTGCCCGCATCGACGACATCCTTCTTGATGCCCTGTAGGACCGGGAAGTCGGTGCCCGAGGGATGAGTGGTGATCGACACGAAACCTTTGGCCGCGGCGCCGGCCGGGGCCGCGTCCTCTTCTGAATTGCTCCAGATGTTGCCGATGATGCGATCGGTGGGATAGCCGACCTTCTGCGCGGTCTTTAGTGCCACCGGGTTCATCACGCCCCAGCCGCGCAGGATCACGTAGTCGGGCTGAATTCTGCGGATGTTCAGCCATTGCGACTGTTGTTCGTTCCCGGGATGGGGTACTTCAATCAGGGAGAGCGCGAAATCGTACTTGTCGGCCAGCTTCTGCAGGACCTCGTTGGTCTCCTTACCGTAGGGCGAGCCGTGATACAGCGTGACGATCTTCCTGCCGCTCAGCTTGTCGAGGCCTCCGACCTGCTGACCGATGTAGTTGATGATGGCTGAAACTTCGGAGTACGGATTCAACTGCAAGGGAAAGGCATACGGGAACACGCTGCCGTCGGTCGAGTCGGTGCGACCGTGGTTGATGGTGATCAGTGGCAGCTTGTCTGCATGCGAGCGGTCGAGCGTGGCGTAAGCGATACCGACCGAAAGTGGGTTGGTCGCTGCAGCGGGAGCACCGTTCAGCCCTTTCTTAAGGCGTTCATAGCATTCAACGCCCTTCTCGACCACGTACTCGGTCTCGCACTCGCTCCAGGTGAGCTTCACGCCATTGACGCCGCCGTTGGCGTTCACATGCTGCAGGTAATCGATGAAGCCGCCGAAGAAGCCAGTGCCGCCCGCTGCGTAGGGGCCGATGCGGTAACTTTGCAGCGGGAAGTACTGCTCGCCTCCGGCGTATGCGCCCGTGCCGAGGGTGCCGAGCACGAGGGCGGCGAGAAGAGACTTGCGATAGGACATGAAAGGGCTCCTTGTTGACTGTATGGGGCGTCTCGATCGAGACCGTTCAGGGAAAAACGGGTGTGCGGGCGTGTGGGTGTCAGTAGCGCAAGGGCCAGCGCCGCGCGCGGAGACGGAACTGTTGCCACAGGCGGGCGAGTCCATCCGGTTCGCGAATCAGGAAGGCGATGATCAGGGCGCCGAAGATCATCTTCTGGATGTTCTCGAGTTGCCCGGCATCGATCAGCCCGACCGGCAGTAGGCCGGCCAGGTTGGACAGCAGCAGCGGGAAGAGCACGATGAAGGCCGCGCCGAGGAAGTTGCCGGCGATGCTGCCCATGCCGCCGATGATGATGATGAAGAGCACCTGGAACGAGCGTGCGAGGTCGAAGCCGTGCGGTTCGACGGTACCCAGGTAGGTGAAGGCCCACAGGGAACCGGCCACACCGAGGAAGAAGCCGCTGATCGCGAATGCCAGCAACTTCGCCTTTGGAAGTGAGATGCCGGTAACCGCGGCGGCAGTGTCCATGTCGCGTACCGCCATCCAGTTGCGCCCCAGTTCGCTGCGCACGATGTTGTTCGCGAGCCAGGCCAGTGCGATCACGATCGTCAGTGTCAGCAGGTAACGCCCAGTGGGCGAACTGAGGTCATGGCCAGCGATCATCAGCGGTGGCGCGGAGATGACGCCCGATGAGTTGAAGTTGGAGAACCAGCCGAACTTGACCAGCGCCCAAGGAATCAGGAACTGTGCAGCCAGGGTGGACACGATGAGATAGAAGCCCTTGATGCGCAGGCTTGGCAGGCCGAACACAATGGACAGCAGCGCGGCGACTACCCCCCCTAGCCCGAAGCTGACGAGCAGCGGCAGGCCTTCTATGCGCAGGTTGAAGTTGTAGGCGGCAAACGCACCTGCGGCCATGAATGCAGCCGAGCCCAGCGAGAGCTGGCCGGCATAGCCGGTGAGCAGGTTGAGGCCGAGTCCCGCCAGGGAAAGCACCAGAAACGGGATCAGGATCGCGCTGAACCAGTAGTCATTGCCGATCAGGGGCACGATCACGAGCGCGATGGCCAGCAGACTGGCAAGCGCGATGCGGTCCTGGCGCAGGCGGAACACGCGGCGGTCCGCCCTGAAGGTCTTGCTGAACTGGCCGGCTTCGGTGGTAAGCATGGGGCGGTCTCCGCTCAGACACGCTCGATCGTGCGCTCGCCGAACAGGCCGGCGGGGCGGACGAGCAGGAACAGGGTTGCCAGGACGTAGGGGAACCAGTTTTCGATGCCGCCATCGACCAGTGGACCCAAGTAGATCTCGGCCAGCTTCTCCGAGGCGCCCACGATCAGCCCGCCGGCGATGGCGCCGCCCACCGATGAGAAGCCACCGATGATCAGCACGGGCAAAGCCTTGAGCACAATCAGCGACAACGAGAACTGAACACCTACGCGTGCGCCCCATAGCAGGCCGGTGATCAGTGCGACCAGCCCGGCCACCGCCCAGACTGCGGTCCACACGTGGGGAAGTCGTATGCCGACTGACTGAGCGGCCAATGTATCGTCGGCCACTGCGCGCAGCGACAGGCCGATGCGAGTCTTGTTGAACAGCAATGACAGGACGAGAACGAGCGCAGCCGCGGTGCCCGCTGCGAAAAGGTCGAACTGGGACACGAACAACCCGCCCACTTCGAGCGGCACGTCGTCGATACCGAGCTCGAGGCTGTGTACCTGCGCGCCCCACAAGGCCTGTGCGCCGCCCTCGATGATGTAGGCCAGGCCCAGCGTCGCCATGAACAGCGTGATGGGGGCCCGATTGGCGAGCGGTCGCAGCACCCACCGTTCCACGCAGAGTGCCAGCAGCAGCATCGTCGCCAGCGTGATGGTGAAGGCGAGCGAGAAGGGCACGCCGCGCTCGACGAGGCTGACGAAGGTCAGGGCGGCGAACAGCACCATCGCCCCCTGGGCGAAGTTGAATACGCCCGAGGCCTTGTAGATCAGCACGAATCCGATCGCCACCAAGGAGTACATCACTCCCGACAGCAGGCCGCCGATCAGCACTTCGAGAAAGAATTCCATGTGTAATCCAGGGGTCATTCAATGTGGATGAGGGCGGCAGGATCAGTGCCGGGTGCCGAGGTAGGCGGCGATCACTTCGGGGTTACGCCGGACGTCGTCGGGTGGTCCGTCGGCGATCTTGCGGCCATAGTCGAGCACTACTACGTGGTCTGAGATGCCCATTACGACGCTGATGTCATGCTCGATGAGGATGATCGTGGTGCCATACTCGCGGTTGATGTCGACGATGAACTGGCTCATCTCCCGCTTCTCGGCGGCGTTCATGCCCGCCATCGGCTCGTCGAGCAGCAGCAAGGTGGGTTCGGCAGCCAGCGCGCGTCCAAGCTCCACGCGCTTCTGCAGGCCGTAGGGCAGCTTGCTGACGAGCGTTTGCCGCCAAGGCTGGATGTGCAGAAAGTCGATCACCTTTTCTGCATGCCTGCGCTGAATGTCGTCCTCCCGCGACGCACGACCGACGCGCAGGGCCTGCTCGATCCACGTGCTGCGGCGCTTGAGATTGCGGCCGGTCAGGACGTTGTCGAGCACCGTCATACCCTTGAACAGTGCAATGTTCTGGAACGTACGGGCAATGCCGCGCTCGGCGGAATGGTGGGGCCGCATGTGGCGGCGGATCTCGCCGTCGAAGCGGACGGTCCCCTGCTGGGCGCGGTACACGCCATTGATGACATTCAGCAACGAGCTCTTGCCAGCGCCGTTCGGACCGATCAGGGCGCAGATTTCTCCACGCGCGACGGCAAAGCTGATCTCGGTGATCGCCTTGACGCCGCCGAACGACAGCGAGATGTTGTCGAGCTCAAGCAGGGCAGCGCTCGAGCTGCGGGTGGGCAGAGCAGCCATCATGCCGGCTCCCAGTTCCCACTGCGAGCGGCGGCTTGGGTGGATGACGGGTACACGATCCAGGCCTTGGTCGGCGTGCTCAGGTGGGATGGGTGTCGCTGCCAGCGAGCGGGTTCGGGCAGTGTTCGCACGACGATGCCGAGCGTTGCGAAGAAGCGTTGTGACGCCTCGGGCAGGGCCTCGCCCACGATCAGTGGCACACGCGTCCGCGTGAAGCCGATGACGTCGCGCAACGGACGGCGCACCAGCCAATGACCTAGCGTTCGGCGCAACGCTCCACCGTCGGGGGCGAGCGCCCAGTCGACCATCCGCCGCAGTGCGCTGCCAGGTCTTGGCAGGCGTTCATTCACCCAATGCTCCAAGCGCTGGTAGGTCGCACGCGTGCCCAGGACCAGCGTGGGGCCGATCTCGCGGCGATCGTTGTCACGCGTGCCCAGATTCTCGGGATAGTTCAGGCGAAAGCCGGCAAGGAGCCAGGGCGCCACGAGATACCTCGCCTGCCCGCTGGCTGCGAACGCACGGGCGGCGAATGCTTCCTCATTCGCTGTCAGTGACTCCTGCAGCAGCAGGGCCTGTGCATTGCGCAGCAACTCGTCATGGGGCAGGGGCAGGACATGGATCTCGCCATCGTCATCGCGGCGATACAGCGCGAAAGCCGCCTGGTTGGCGATTGTGCGACGCGATACCTGGCCTGCTGAGCCGGGGTCGATCAGTTCGCCATAGGCGCGCGGCGCGACCCGTGTGCCGGATCGCGCCTCAGCCGTCTCGCCAAGCGCCCGCAGGCCGCGGCCGTCGGCATAGACCAGCAGGGCAGGGGCCAGGCCGGCGGCGAGCACACGGCCAATTTCATCGCGTCCTTCCGCAAACACATAGTCGGGTGCGAGGGCGCTCAGCAGGTCATGTTGGCCGGCGGAACCAACACTCGGTTCGATCAAGGCAGCGCAGCCGCCGAGATGTTGCGCGGCGATCGAGATCAGCAAGGCCTCCGGCCGCGGTGCACTGATGATGACCAAGCGGGCGCCTACGCCAAAGCCATGCCGCTGCAGCCCTCCCGCAAGTGCGTGCACCTCCTGCCCAAGCTCTGCCCAGGTCCGTTCGTGCCATATGCCGTCGCGTTTGTGGCGCAAAGCGACCTTGTCGCTCCGGCGCTCGGCCTGCTGCTCCAGCCAGGCCGGCAGTGTTCGAGGTGAGTCAGAAGTTGGATCGTACATGGCAGTCAGGGTGGTCTGGAGAGGGGTGTCAATGGATCTAAAGCATGATTGGTGCCAGTTATTAATTGCATATAAATCATATGATTGGAGTAGTTGTTTGGCAGCTGGCTGCTGCTGACACAGCAGGCGTGGCAGCATGTGCTTGCTAGCCAGCAGGTTGACCTCACTGCTGGATGCAGTGGGAGCCAGGAGCTCTGCATGGGGTAAAAATACGGAGGGCCGCATCGCGGCCCCCGGGGTGTATCAGATGTGTTTGCTCAGCTTCAGGGCCAGCTGGTCCCCGTCAAACTGGATCACCGTCACCATCACCACCAGCGGCACGATCGCGGTCCACACGCCTTAGCTGGTGCCGACGATCAGGCGCGTGATGGGAATCATCGCCACCATCAGGATCAGGAACGGAATCGAGCGGATGACGTTGACCACGCTGGCCAAAACGTTATTGGCCCAGCGTGCTTCGAAAATGCCGTCGCGCGAGGTGGCAACCAGGATCAGCGCCAGCGGGATACCGAGCAACAGGGTGATGACGGACTGTCGGTGCGGGTCTAATACTAAGCAGCGGTGCGCGGGACCTTCAGGGGCATAGTGGGGCTGGGCGCTCAGGAATAGAAGGAGGGCTTTGGATAGCGGCCGTTGAGCGCCCAGTCGCCCAGCTCTCGCACCTTGTAATCTACCGGATCGTGAAGGGTGTGCACGCGCAGGTTGCGCCAGAAGCGGTCGAGGCGCAGCGCGGCGGTGGTTGAGCGGGCGCCGGTGACCTCGAAGATGCGGCTGGTGAGGTCGAGCCCGCCGCGGGTGGCGGCGACCTTGGCGGTAGCGACGGCGAGCGCGACCTCGCCACGGCCGGCCTCCGTCAGCGCCAGCTCTGCGTTCCATGCGGCGTCGAACACGGTGGCCGCATGGTCGGCGAGCTTGCGGGTCGATTCGAGAGCGACCCAGAACTCGCCGTAATGGGCGAGCACGTAGGGGTCTTCGGTAACGTGGGCTGCCGGCGAGGCCGACCACAGGCGCGCTCCATTGCGGGTGTATTGGCGGGCCTCGGCGAGCGCGCCCTCGGCAATGCCGAGGAAGATGTTCACGAAGATGAGCTGTGCGAGCAGCGGGCGCAGGCAGGCGCGGGGCGAGGACAGCGGGCCGGGATTCGACAGGATCTCGCCCTCAGCCACCGCGACACGCTCGAACAGCGCGCTGCCGCTGTCGGTCTGGCGCTGGCCGATGTTGTCCCAGTCCTCGAACAAGGTGATGCCGGCGCGGTGGGTGGGCAGCGCGGCGATGATGAGCTTGCCGTCGGCGCTGTCCTCGACGGCCGAGGCGAGCAGCATGTCGGAGTCGAGCGCGCCGGAGCAGAAGCTCTTGCGCCCGGAGAACTCGCGCCCGCCCGCCACGCGGATGGCGACGGTGCGTTTGTCGAGCGGGTTGAGCGCATTGCCCCAGAACCAGCTGTGCTTCACGGTGTCTCGCAGCCAGGGCTCCCACTGGTCCAGGCTGCCGAACAGGCGCACCGAAGCCAGTTGCAGGTGGTGGAAGGCGAAGACGTGGGCAACCGAGCTGTCTGCGCGCGCGAGTTGGCGGATGACCGCGAGCGTCTCGGCCCAGCTTGCGCCGAGGCCACCGTAAGTACTGGGGATGCTCAGCTTGAGCAGGCCGCTGGCACGTAGCAGGTCGCGCTCGGCCTTGGGGGTACCCCCAGCCAGATCGCGTGCAGCGGCCGTCTCGGCAAAGCGCTCAGCCAGGAGGCTGGCGATGGCGGCAGGGGATTTGGCCGTGATCGGGTGGTCGAGGGTTTCGGCGTTGGTCAGGCTCATGGGACTCCCTATCTTGATGGGTATCGCAGTGCAAATTGAAGATGGAGGCGCGTTCAGGCGTCGGCCGTGATTAGCGTATCCACCGGGCTGTCGCCGATCAGGCCGAAACGCTTGAGCTGGGTGCGCAGGATGTTGCGTGAGATGCCGAGTTGCTTTGCCGTCCGGACCTGGTTTTCGCGGCAGTACTCGAAGGCCGTGGTAAAGAGCAGCTTCTCGATGCGCTCGTAGACCTCCGGGGTGTCCTCATCCAGCAACTGGCGCAGGCCCGCACGGACGGCGGCGAAGCCGTCTGCAGGGTAGTCGCCCGCACCCAGGGCGCCGGTCGCGCTCGACGAGGCGAAGCCCGGCAGGCGCAGGTCGCCGGGCTGGATCACGTTATCCTGGCAGACGATCAGCGCGAAGTGGACGACGTTTTCCAGTTCGCGGATGTTACCGGGCCAGTGGTATGTCTCGAGTTCGGTGGCCGCTTCCATGCTCAGACGCGGTGTCGGAATGTCGAGACGTTGGCGGTAGTAGTCGATGAAGTACTCGATTAGCGGCAGGATGTCACCCGGGCGCTCGCGCAGCGCGGGTAGTTCCACCGGCGCGACGTTGAGGCGGTAGTAGAGGTCGAGCCTGAAATGCCCAGCCTGCACCGCCTTCTCCAGGTTGACGTTGGTGGCGGCGACCAGGCGCACGTCCACCGGGATCGGCTTGCGCGAACCCAGCCGCACCACCTGGCGCTCCTGCAGCACGCGCAGCAGCTTGACCTGCATCGCCAGCGGCAGGTCGCCGACCTCGTCGAGGAACAGTGTGCCGCCGTTTGCGGCCTCGAACCAGCCGGCGCGCGCCTGCTGGGCGCCGGTGAAGGCGCCGGCCTCGTGGCCGAACAGCTCGGCCTCGACCAGGTTCTCGCTGAAGGCCCCGCAATTGACCGCCACGAAGGGGCCGCTGCGGCCGCTCTGGGCGTGGATGTGGCGCGCCACCAGTTCCTTGCCGGTGCCGGTCTCGCCCATGATCAGCACGTTGGCCTCGGTTGGTGCGATCAGCTCGACCTGGCGCAACAGGCGCAGCGATCTTGCGTCATGGAAGACTAGCGCCTTAGCGCGGATCGAGAGCGCACCTTGCCCGGCGTTGGGCAAGGTCAGCAGTTTTGCAGTGTTCGACTCGGGCATGCTTGTCGTATCTCTCATGCAGGGGGTGAGCGAGGTGCGTTCCTGAGCCGCAGAGCGGCTTATTCCGCTGGCCGCCAGTGGGAGAAGGGCGCTTCCTCGTAGCCCTTGTCGCGCACATAGCGCGCCAGCCTGATCCACTGTGCGGCATCGCCGGCACTGCCCAGTTGGCGCGCGACCGCGAGTCCGTCAAGGTCGTAAAAGACCAGCGTCGGCAGTGCGAAGACGCGCTCGGCACGGGCGAACTCGGTTTGCGGCGTAGGCTGCCTGTCGAAGCCAAGGAGCGGCAGCGGCTGGTCCGCCATCAGGCTGACCGTGACGAAACTGCCTTCGTAGGTTTCGCGCAGGCGGCTGTCCTTGAACGTCGTCGCGCGCAGTTTTGCGCACTCGCCGCAGCCCTCCATCTCGAACAGCACGGCAACGCCCTTGTGCCCGCTCACGCGTGCTTGCTCGAGCGCAGCAGCGAGATCCGCGGTGGGCGGGAAGAAACCGTCCTGGTGCTTGCTGGAGACTGGCGTCGGGTTGCCCGCCTGCAAGGTGCCTGTGATGACACACAGCACCAGCAGCACGACCGTCAGGCTTGCGATCCAGCGCAGAGCTCGCGCCTGTCCCAGTTGCGGGCGCGGTGCATGTGGGCAGGGAACGGTGGGATCAGAGAAGAGCTCGCGTCGCGGCGGCAGTGGCCTCATGGTGCAGGCCTCAGCGCAGCCAGAACAAGGCGCGTTGGCGCAACTTGTCCAGCAGGGTCATGGCAGCCCAGGTCACGACACCGGTGTACAGAATGCCGGCCACCATTCGCGGGTAGTCGGCGAAGTCGGCGTAGTACTGCACGAAGCGTCCCAGCCCGGCATTGGCGCCGAACAGCTCTGCCACCGTGAGCAGGATGAAGGAGAAGCCCAGGCCGACCGCCATGCCGGAGAATATGTGCGGCAGGCTGGCGGGAAAGACGACCTTGAGCAGATATTCGCAATGGGTGAAGCCGAGAACGCGCGCGTTGTCTCGGTGGCGGCTCTCGATCGACAGCGCGCCCGCGGCGGCGTTGTGGAAGATCGGCCAGAAGGCGCCGAGGAACACGACGAAGGTGGCCGACAGGTAGAAGGTGGGAAGGGCGGCGATCGCGTAGGGGATGAAAACGGTGGGCGGAATCGGTGCGGCTGCCTTGGCAAAGGGGAAGAAGGTGCGGCCAATCCAGGGTGTGGTACCGGCCAGCAGGCCGAGGCTGACACCCAGTGCCAGCGCGCCGACATAGCCGGGGAGCAGGATCAGGAAGGAGGAGACGGTGCCGCGGCCCAGCTCCGGCAGAGAGTCCCACAGCGCGTTGAAGACCACGGCCGGAGGGGGCAG
The DNA here is from genome assembly GCF_000310125.2 of Thauera sp. 27. Lineage (NCBI taxonomy): Bacteria > Pseudomonadati > Pseudomonadota > Betaproteobacteria > Rhodocyclales > Zoogloeaceae > Thauera > Thauera sp. 27. The sequence goes on along the minus strand of NZ_AMXB01000025.1, from coordinate 7,829 downwards.
GAGCGGGTTGCCGTCGCCGGACAGTGCGCTGCCAGCAAGCTGCCACGCCAGCAGCAGGGCAGCGGCAAATGCCCACGGCTCCCAGGCGATGGCGAGGGTTGGCAACCGCCGAGTGAGGGGGCGGTGGTCATCACTGTTGGTGCTGCCCTCCACGGGGGGCAGTTTCAAGGCCTTTTGTTGGGCACTCATGATCTTGGTCCTGGTATTCGATTTCAGCGGTGCAGTTGATGGGTGGATTGGCACCGGGGCTGCCCGTGGGTTTGCGAACGTCGGGGGTCAGGCGGCGTCCAGATGGGCCAAGGTGTCCGCGTCGAGCGCTTCGGCAATGTCCTCGCGCAGGCGGTGGAAGGCGGCGTCCTTGAACAGCGAGGCGCGCCTGCGCGGGCGATCGAACGGCACGGCATATTCGCGAATGACGCGTCCCGGGTTGGCGCCCATCACCGCGACTCGGTCGGCCAGCAGCAAGGCTTCATCGACGTCGTGGGTGACGAACACCACGGTGCGCCGCGGCGTGCTGCGCTGCCAGACCGCCACCAGCAGGTCCTGCAGTCGCGCACGATTGACGGGATCCAGTGCGCCGAAGGGTTCGTCCATCAGCAGGAAGGGCGACTCCAGTGCCAGCGCGCGGGCGATCGCGGCACGCTGCTGCATGCCCCCGGAGAGCTCGAACGGATACTGCTCAGCGACCTCGCCCAGGCCGACGCGGGCGAGGTGTTCGCGAGCACGCGTGCGCTGATCGCGACGCGACAGCATCGGGTGTGCCTTGGCGATGGCCTCGGCGACGTTGTCGCCCACGGTCATCCACGGGAACAGTGCGTAGTGCTGGAACACCACGGCACGGTCCGGGCCAGGGCCGCTCAGCGGCTTGTCGCCAGCAGCGATCCGACCGCGGGCCGGTTGTTCAAGCCCGGCGATCAGGCGCAGCAGGGTGGACTTCCCCGATCCGCTCGGTCCCAGCAGGGCGAGGAACTCGCCCTCGCCCACGGCCAGGTCGATGCCCTGAAGAATCGCCGTGTCACCGTAGGCGAAGTCCAGACCTTCGATGAGCAGGTTGTGGCGCTGCGCACTCACAGCGTGTTCCGCTTCTCGGAAGCCTGCAGGAGCGCCTGCCAGAACGGCTCGGCCGGATACTCTGCCGCCAGGCTCTTCAGCGCACGCTCATACACATCGAGCGCGAAGATCGGCTCCAGCGGGCGCTGGCCTTCGATGAACTCGGCCTGTACGAGCGTATTCCAGAACTGGCGGGTGCCCACGGCATTCGCATCGGTACCCTGCTCGAGGTGCGGCGAGTAGTAGCCCGCTTCCAGGATGTCACGATCGAGCTTGACGTACTTCTGGATGGCGTCGAGGGTTTCCTTGCGGTTGGCGGAGGCGAACTGCTCGGCGCGCAGGATGGCCCGCAGGAACTTCTCCAGCGTCTCCGGGTTCTTGAGCTTGTCCGACTTCACGACCAGGCGGCAGCAGGGGTGGCCGGGCTGCAGTTCGCTGGAGCGGATCACCACTTGCAGGCCCTGGCGTTCGGCGCGGATGTCATGCGGCCCCCACACCACCCCAGCATCCACCTGGCCCGACTTGACGGCCTCGAGCACGGCGGGTGGGTTCTTCAGCTCGAAGATCTGCACGTCCTTGCGCCAGTCGAGGGCGGCATCGTTTAGCGCACCGCGCAGCACGGCGTCGCCGGTAGCCAAGCGAATGGTGGCGATCTTCTTGCCCTTGAGGTCGCCAATACTGCGCACGCCGGCGGCGTTTTCGGGTTTGACGATGATTGCTGCGTCTTCACCCATGATGCCGCCGATAATCTTGAGGTCGGCGCCGCGGGCGTAGTGCACCAGGGGAGCGGCGGTGCCGAAGGCGCCGATGTCGAGCTTGCTGGAGACCACGGCATGCAAGCCGTCGGCAGAGTTCACGAACTCCTCCAACTCGACCTCCAGGCCTTCCTGCTTGAAGAAGCCCTGCTCCTGGGCCACGAAGAACTTGGCGTGGCCGGTGACCGGCAGATATCCGACGGCGAGCTTTTCTGCGTGTGCTATGCCAGCACTCAGGGAAAGCGTGAGTGCAGCGAGGCCAGTGCGCAGTAGACGGGTTGCTTTCATCATTGATCCTCTGTCCGTGTAGGGAGAGTGCGCTGCACGCTGCAGCGCAACAGAGGGCAATGTTAGGAAGCGACGTGGCCGCCGAGAACCAAGAATAATTCAGTTTGAAAGCAGAAAATCGGCATAGAGGCCGATCCCCGAAAAGAGATCGCCGCCTGCACGATGAGCGTGTCGGCGGCAACCGGGGCGTCTCACAGAGGGGGCTGGGAGCTCAGGTCTTTGACAAAGCCTGGTCAATGTCCCACAGGATGTCGTCCAGCGTCTCCAGGCCAACGGACAGGCGGATCAGGTCGGGTGGCACGCCGGCGGCCACCTGTTGCTCTTCGGAGAGCTGGCGGTGCGTGGTGGAGGCGGGGTGGATGACCAGGGTCTTGGCGTCGCCGATGTTGGCCAGATGGGACAGGAACTCCACCGAGTCGATGAACTTCTGCCCGGCGGCCGCACCCCCCTTGATGCCGAAGCTGAGCACCGCACCGGCACCGCGGGGCAGGTACTTCTGTGCCAGGGCGTGGTAGCGGCTGCTCTCCAGCCCGGGGTAATTGACCCAGGCCACCTTGGGGTGCGACTCGAGGTGGCGGGCCACGGCGAGCGCGTTGCTGCAGTGGCGGTCCATGCGCAGTGGCAAGGTCTCCAGGCCTTGCAGGAGCTGGAAGGCGTTGAACGGCGACAGCACCGGGCCGAAGGTGCGCATGCCCTCCATGCGGCATTTCATGGTGAAGCCGAAATCGCCGAAGGTCTCGAAGAAGCGCACGCCGTGGTAGCCCGGCGAGGGCTCGGTCATGATCGGGAAGCGGCCGTTGTCCCAGGGGAACTTGCCCGACTCGACGATCACCCCGCCCATCGTCGTGCCGTGGCCACCGATGAACTTGGTCGCCGAATGCACGCTGATGGCCGCACCCCACTCGAAGGGGCGGCACAGGTAGGGGCTGGCGAAGGTGTTGTCGATGAACAGCGGCAGGCCGGCGGCATTGGCGATCTGCGCCACGGCCTCCAGGTCGAGCACGTTGAGTGAGGGGTTGCCCAGCGTCTCGGCGTAGATCGCCCTGGTCTTCGGCGTGATGGCGCGGGCGAAGTTCTCCGGCGTGTCGGGGTCGACGAACACCGTGTCGATGCCCAGCTTGCGGAAATTGACGTCGAGCTGGGTGTGGGTGCCGCCGTACAGCGTGCGCGCAGCGACGATCTCGTCGCCGGCCTCGCAGATGTTGAGCAGCGCGATCATCTGCGCCGCCATGCCGCTGCCGGTGGCTACCGCAGCGCGGCCGCCTTCGAGCGCGGCCATGCGCTCTTCGAACACCGCCACAGTGGGGTTGGAGATGCGCGAGTAGACATTGCCGAAGGTCTGCAGGTTGAACAGGCTGGCCGCCTCCTCGGGGCTGTCGAAGACGTAGGAGGTGGTCTGGTAGATGGGCACGGCGCGGCTGCCCGTGGCCGCGTCGGGGATCTGGCCTGCGTGCAGGCACAGGGTATCGAAGCCGAAGTTGCGGTCCGCCATGGTCGGGGTCCTGGAGGGTGATTTCAGTGCGGGCGGCGCGAGGAGATGACCTTGGTGTTGACGCCGAACCAGCCCAGACCGCCGAACAGGCGGGCGTATTCGATCTTCACGCAGCGGTCCATCACCACGGTGAGGCCTGCGGCCTCGGCCTTCTGCTTCGCTTCCTCGTTGATGACGCCGATCTGCAGCCACAGCGATTTCGCGCCGATGGCGATCGCCTGCTCGGCAATCGGCAGCGCGTCGGCGGACTTGCGGAACACATCCACCATGTCTACCGGCTCGGGGATCGAGGCCAGGTCGGGATAGCACTTTTCGCCGAGGATCTCGGCGTACTTCGGGTTGACCGGGATGATCCGGTAGCCGTGTTCCTGCATGTACTTGGCGGCGAAGTAGGACGGCCGGAACCAGTCGGCCGACAGTCCCACCACGGCGATGGTCCTGGTTTCACGGAGGACTCGTCGCAGGGTCTGGATATCGCTCATGTTCGTCGCCTCGGGTTAGCGGTTCATCGGACGCGCAGCGGCGCTTCAGCGCTTGCGCAACATGCCGGTCTGGTCCACGCGGCGCAGTGCGGCGAGCTCCTCGGCGCTGGGCTCGGGCACTGTCCGGGCATTGGGCGAGACCTTCAGGTCCCAGCCGGTACTGGAGCGAATCTCCTCAACGCTGGAAAACGGGTACCAGGCGTCGAGGACGAATTCCTTCGTGACCGGATCCGGGCGCATGATACCGAGTGTGGTGACGATTGCCGACGGTCCGCCGCCGATGAAGTCGTGACGCTCGCGGGCATCGCCCCCGTCCAGGTAGCCCGGTGAGCTGATGTAGCTGACCTTTTCGGCGAATCGTTTGGCTTCGTGGGTCACCATGATGATGACCCGGCCCGCACCGCAGGCGATGTCGTTGGCGCCGCCCGCACCGGTGAGGCGAGTCTTGGGTGGGCGGTAACGGTCGCCGATGATGCCGTCGCCATCCCAGATGCCGGTGGTATTGACGTTGCCGAACTTGTCAACCTGGGCGGCGCCGATGATGCCGACGTCGCAGCGCCCCGAGCCCACCAGGAAGCCGAGGGCATCCAGGGCGTTGGTGAAGCTGGTTGCGTTGGAAGAGATCCGGTTGCACTCGATGCCCCAGGGCAGGCCGCCGACCGGCGTGGCGCCGTAGACTCCCCCTTCGGTCATTGTGCGTATATTGGGGGCGTGGCAGGCCTGGGCGAAGTAGCCGGCCAGCATGGACAGGCCCACGCCGAAGATCGCCAGCTCGCGGTCACGCAGCTCGCGTCCGGTGGCGATCGCCATCATCTCCTGGCGGGTGTAGGGCAGCTCATCGCTGCCCGGTGGGTGGATGGCTGTCGTCATCGCTCATCTCCGGCAGACAGAGCGATCACTTCTTGCGGTGTCTTGATCCATTGGCGGAAGGGGTCGAGCAGGAAGGCCGTCCCGGTGCGGGACAGCCGTTCGATGGTGTCGTGGCCGATCATGGCAAGGTAGCTGTCGAGGTCGTCGTAACCTGCGACGTAGTGGCGGATGTACTCGTCTGTGCCGGCCGGCGTGGCCAGCGCCTTGTTCATCGCGTTCATGTGTGTCTCGTCAATATCGTAGAAGCCGGGCGAGGACTGGGGCCAGGCTGCGAAGGGCCAATAGACCACCGCCTCGACGATGACGTCCGGAATCCGCACCAGGTTGGGAAACTGACGCATGCAGGCGGTATCGACGATGGCGTCGGCGATCAGCACCACCTTCCTGGCAGCCCGGGACAGTTCGAAGCGGCTCCACTCGGTGCCCAGCATGATGGCGTTGCCCTGTGGGTCGGCCAGCGAGACGTGGATTGCAGCCACGTCCGGCTTGAGCGGTCGCAGGGCCCCGACCTCACGCCCGCTGAAGGGATCGACCACGGTCGGAATCTTGTCCCGAGCGGGATGCTCGTCGGGAGCGAAGGCGCTGCGCCACTGGATGTCCGAGCCGATGTTGACCGTCGTCGGCGCAAAGGGCCAGTTCATCGCGCCGGCGAGCAGCCGCAGGTTGAAAGAGAGGTTCGAATAGTCTTCGAGCGCGAGCTGTCCGGTCTCAACGGCACGGCGCAAGCCGTTGGCAAAGCCGAACACTTCCAGCCCGGAGAAGCCGCATTCCGCCTTGCTTACCACGCCGGCAGCGGCCAGCAGGTTGAGTTGCTGCGTGTTGCAGTGGAACTGGGCGTGCAGGTCGCAGCGTCCGCGACGCACGAGCTCGCGGCCGAATATGATGGCGTCCGATCCCACGGGAAGGGCTGCGCCACTGGCGTACTGCATGCCATCCCAGCTGTAGCGCTCGACGGCGTCGATGAGGGAGATCAACTTGTTGCGTGACATTGTATGGGCAGGACCATTGAGGTGTGGGTTTCAAGCGTTGGGCGAGGAGGCCGGCCCTTTAGGAAGGCGGTTGTTGCGGTCGAACGGATGAATCCGGTTTTCGATTGCCGAGGCGGCGACACGGTGTTCCGGGCACTCACTATTCCCCCCAGGTATGGATTGCCGAGGATCAGCCTGTGTGCTCTCACGCAATAAAGCCGCCGTACCCGATGGGTGCGGCGGGTTTCGAGTCTTGGACGCAGGGCTTCAGCGGTTGATGTGTGCCCGTGCCAGCCGCCGCAGAACGGCTACCAGCGTGTCGACCTCTTCGCAGGTGTTGTAGAACGCCAGCGAGGGCCGCACCGTGGCCTCGACGCCGAAGCGGCGCAGGATGGGCTGGGCGCAGTGGTGGCCGGAGCGCACCGCGATGCCTTCTTCGTTGAGTGCCTTGCCCACCTCCTCCGTGGTGTAGCCGTTCAGCACGAAGGACAGCACGCTGGCCTTGTCCTGCGCCGTGCCGATCAGCTTCAGTCCGGGAACTGTCAGCAGTCCGCGCGTCGCGTATACAAGCAGGTCGTGCTCGTAGCGCGCGATGTTCTCCATGCCGATGCGTTCGACGTAGTCGATCGCCGCGCCGAGGCCGACCGCGTCGGCGATGTTGCCGGTGCCGGCCTCGAAGCGGGTCGGGGGGCCGTGATAGATCGTCTTCTCGAAGGTGACGTCGGCGATCATGTTGCCGCCGCCTTGCCAGGGCGGCATGTCCTCCAGCACTTCGCGCTTGCCATAGACCGCGCCGATGCCGGTCGGGGCGAACACCTTGTGCCCCGAGAACACGAAGAAGTCGGCATCGATGTCCTGCACGTTCACCCGCATGTGCGACACCGACTGCGCACCATCGACCAACGCCTTCGCGCCGGCACGATGCGCCATCGCGACGATCTCCTTCACCGGCACGACCGTGCCCAGCGCGTTCGACACCTGGGTCACCGCGACGATGCGGGTGCGGGCGTTGAGCAGCTTGCCGTACTCGTCGAGCAGCACCTGGCCCGAGTCATCCACCGGGATCACCCGCAGCTTCGCGCCCTTGGCCGCGGCGAGCTGCTGCCAGGGCACGATGTTGGCGTGATGTTCGAGGTGGGAGACGATGATCTCGTCGCCGTCGCCGACGTTCTGCCAGCCCCAGGTCTTGGCCACCAGGTTGATGCCTTCGGTGGCGCCGCGCACGAAGATGATCTCCTCCGGCGAGGAGGCGCCGAGAAAGCGCGCCACCTTGTCGCGTGCGCCCTCGTAGGCGTCGGTCGCGCGCGCCGCCAGCTCATGCGCGGCGCGGTGGATGTTGGAGTTCTCGTGCTCGTAGAAGTACGCCAGGCGGTCGATGACGGCGCGCGGCTTGTGCGTGGTCGCGGCGTTGTCGAACCAGATCAGCGGCTTGCCGTTGACGCGCTCCTGCAGGATGGGGAAGTCGCGCCGCACCGCATGGACATCGAAGGGCGGATGCGCGCCCTGTGCCACGGTCGGCACCGCGTGCGCCGCCACCGGATCGAGGAAGTAGAACGCGGGTGCCGAGGGCGAGGCTGGCGTCGCCGTGCGCTCGCCCGAGTCGAGTCCGGCAAGCAGCTCGCGCAAGGCCCCGTCGCCCGGCAAGCCGAAGGACCGTGCGGTGACGCGGTCTTCCGGCGCTGCGGCGGTGGCCTCCTGGGCGGACGCGCGTGCGGACGGAGGGGTGCTCGCCTCGCCAAGGAAGTAGTAAGGCGACGGCCCGGCGAGGGGCGCACCGCCAGACTGCGGCCCGTCCTGCGGCGTCACCTGTGGCAGCGCGGCCGCATAGGCCTCGGGCACGCCGTAGGCCGGGTTGGCGGCACGGCCAGCGGCGGGCGCGCGATCGACGATCGCCTCGGGCGCGCCGCTCGGCGTCCCGGCGGCC